>NZ_LGQU01000115.1:0-65719 GCF_003115935.1 Azospirillum sp. TSH20 | reverse complement strand
GCGGCACTCTTGCGCTACGACTGACCGATCCAATTTCGGCAGGACAAGGTAATTGACGTCCGCCGGACATCGAAATTGTCGTTGCACAGAGCGGGCCGAAAGGTCGGGGCAGGGAAGCGGCTGGTCCATGGTTCCGGTATCTTCCTCGGAATGGCATTGGCTCTGAATATCGGCGGCTCCGTATATCGGCGGCGCGGCGCCGCCGGGGTGCGGACGGCATGGACGCCGCACCCCGGCCGCAGCACCCCGGCCGAAGCCGATCAGCCGTTCGCCTCGGCCTTGGCGATCTCGACCTTCAGGAGCTGCAGCAGCCCCTGGACGTCGCCGTAGGTGGCGAGATGCTCCTCGGCCTCGGCCGCGACCTGCTTCATCGTCGCCAGATCGCCGCCGGCGATGGCCTGGGTCATGGTGGCCATGTACATCGGACGGGGATGGGGAAGGTGCGATTTGGACATCTGTCGGTTCCTCGGTTTTGAATGGCGGGGAGGTTGGAAATCGGTCGATTGAAAATCAGAGTCAGAGACCGGCTTCGGCCTTGGCGATCTCGACCTTCAGCAGGTTGAGGATGCCGGCCACGTCGCCATGTTCGGCGAGATGCTGCTCGGCGGCCGCGGCCACTTCCTTCATCTTCGCCAGATCGCCGCCGGCGATGGCGTCGGAGATCGCCACGCCGTAAGGCTTGATGGAGCGCATGGGTGCTTCGGACATGTGGAGACTGCTCCGCAGGAAAAAAGGAAAAGCGACTGCGCGCCCGATCAGCCCTTCGATTCCGCTTTCGCGATCTCGATCTTCAGCATCTGCAGCATCGAGCCGACGTCGCCATGCTCGGCGAGGTGCGTCTCGGCGGCCGCAGCGGCCTCCTTCATCTTGGACAGGTCGCCGCTGACGATCGCCTCGGTCATGGCGCCGCCGTAGAGCATGCGAATGGGAGCGGTGGACATCCGATGATCTCCTTCAAGAGATGACTAGCAAGACATGATTGGAGAAATGCGCTTTCAATGCGCAGCTTGATGCCGATGTTTGAAACTGACGAAATTCCTGATTGAATGGACGACAGCTGAAAATCGGCAAATCTATGCAAGATCAGAGAACAGCATTTTTAAAACATAAACGCCAATCGCCGCAAGTTTTCATACTATTGTGTGAACTCCGCACCTTCTCTTCAGCAAGCTATATCCACGTTCTGGTAGAGGTCAATTGTTAATATGTTATTTTTAATTTTGTTTTTGAAAGAATGCTTTTGTAACTGATTATTGTGTTTCGCCGTAGGCGACTGGCGCTCCATCCGGCGCCGGTGCGCGGGAAATCATTCACACCGGATGCAAAGAAAAAGGACGCCGCACCATTCGGACGGCGTCCTTGCTTCAGCGCAAAGCGGTGCCAGAGGGCCGGTTTCGACCTCGGCGATTTCGATCTTCAAGATGTGGCTGGTTTCGCGGCGCTGGCGATCGTCAACGGTAGATCGGCAGGAGGGAGGCCGGTCGCGACCGCAGGGGGCGAAAATCCCGTGCGTTTGGTGTCGCGACCGGCGAAGAGATCCCTCTTTCCAGGCAACGGCCTGACGGCCGGCGCCCGGACCTCCTGTCGTTGAAATTGCATACGCTGATATTTTCGCTCGCGAATATGCCGTCAGTTATATCCATCAGGGGATTCCGGTCAATGCCGGAATCATGACATTTGATTTTGAAACTGAAAGATTCAGTGATGAAAATCGTTTCCATAACGGGGTATTCACCAAATTGCCGACAGTCGCGTTGCCGCAGTGTTTGTGCATCGCAAAATGAAAGCGCCGCGACTGCTGCCGCGGCGCCTTCATCGTCCCCCGCCGGTGGCGGCCGGGGCCTTGGATGTGGGTTTGGCGGGGGCTTCAGCTCTGTGCGGTCAGAACGACGCCCAGCACCACCAGCAGGGTGCCGATGACGCGGGTCAGGCTCATGGTCTCGCCCAGCAGCAGGACGCCGAGCGCCAGCGTGACCAGGAATCCCAGCCCGACGAAGGGATAGGCCATGGTGACCTCGACCTTCGCCAACACCGCCAGCCACACCACCATGCCCAGCCCATAGCAGGCGAGCCCGGTCAGGATGTGCGGCGTGGCGACGACCGACAGGGCGATCTGCCCGGCCTCCCCCCGCGCCAGCGCGGTCGATACCGCCGGGCTGGACATGCCGATCTTCAGCGAGATCTGGGCGATGGCGGACAGGGTGACGCTCAGCAGGATCAATCCGACGACGGCGATGGGCATGGGGACTCCCGGCTAAAGGCGGAATGGTGGAGGACGGCGGCTCAGGTCCGGCCGAAGAGAAGGGCGGCGCCGCAGACCGCACCGATGGCGAGGCTCCACTTGTCGCGGGCGGCGAACACCACCGGATCGTCGTGCATCAGCCCGCGGTGGGTCTGCAGCCACACCCGCCCGATCCAGAAGAGCAGAAGCGGACAGATGATCCACAGCGCCTGCGGCTGGTCATAGACGCGTCCGACCTCCGGGCTGTTGATGTAGAGCGCCATCACCAGCACGGAGAGGAAGCCGGCCGACACGCCGATGGATTGCAGGACCGGCATGTCGGCGGTCACATAGCCGCGCCCCTCCGCCTGCTCCAGCCCGAGCTTCATCATGCTGTCCATCTCCGAATAGCGCTTCACCATGGCGAGGCTGAGGAACAGGAACATCGAGAAGGCCAACAGCCAGAAGGACGGGACGATGGCCGTCGCCGTGGCGCCGCCCAGCACGCGCAGCGAATAGAGCCCGGCCAGCAGCATCACGTCCCAGATTACCCGGTTCTTGGCGAAGAGATTGTAGAACAGCGAGGACGCGGCGTAGGTCGCCAGCGCCGCCAGGAACAGCGGCGGCAACGCCACCAGCGACAGGACGAGGCTCGCCAGCAGCAGGCCGGGGATCAGCGTCAAGCCGAGGTCGAGCGGCAGGTCGCCGGCGGCGAAGGGACGGCGGCGCTTGCGCGGGTGCCGCCGGTCAGCCGGCAGGTCGAGCAGGTCGTTCAGCACATAGATGCTCGACGCGCACAGCCCGAAGGCGAGGAAGGCCGCCGCCGCCTGCAGCGTCGGGCCGACCTCGCCCAGCTTCTGGCCGGCCAGCAGGGGCACGAAGACCAGCAGGTTCTTCAGCCACTGGTGCAGGCGCAGCGCCTTGAGGATCAGCAGCAGGCGCGGCCGGCGCGGGGTCGTGATGGTCTCCAGCGGGCAGAGGGAGGCGGCATGGCGCAGCACGGCGGCCGGCGCATCCACCGCGATGCCGCGGCGGGCGCCGCGCCAGATCGCATAATCGGCCTCGTCGTTGCCCATGTAATCGAAGACGCCGGACGGCACCTGCGCGCGGATCGCCTCGTATTTGCGCTCGCTCTTCAGGTTCACGCCGTCATTGCTGGCGAGGACCTGATCGAACAGGCCGAGATGGCGGGCGATGGCGTCGGCATAGCGGTGGTGGGCGGCGGTGGCCAGCACCAGCCGGCGCCCGCGCTTGCGCTCGGCCTCCAGCCGTTCCAGGACGGCGGGATTGTAGACGAGGCCGGTTGGATCGATGTCGACACGCCGGGCCAGCTCCGCCTTCAGCCGCGCCTTGCCCCCCGCCAGCCAGACCGGCACAAGCAGCGCCGCCCAGGGCCGGGCCTTGATCAGGCCGAACAGCGATTCATAGAGAAGGTCGGTCTTCAGCAGCGTGCCGTCGAGATCGACGAACAGCGGCGGCTCCTCCGCGGCGGGCGGCGGGACCGGCGTTTCGGCCGCGGCGGCGCGGGGAAGCGCCACCGTGGTCGCGGTCAGGCCGGGAGCGCCCGCATGCGGAACGCGGTCCCTGCGGTCGCCGGCGTCCGCCCCGCCCCAGACCAAAGCGGCGCGGTCGTGCCGCCCTGCCAGCACGACCGTCAGCCCCAACAGCATCAGGGTGGCGAAGAACAGATAGGATTGCAGGACGTTCAGCGGCGTGTCGGCCAGCGCGTTGACCGGCCAGAACAGCAGGTTGCCGGCCAGGAAATAGGCCACGGCCAGCAGAGCCGCCGCCCCGGCCGGACGCCGCAGGCCGGGCTCCAGCAGGATCAGGAAGGCCAGCGCGAAGGCCGGCAGCAGGATGCCGTAATGATGCACCCAGGCGACCGGCGAGCCGACGGTGAAGCAGATGCCGGCGACGACGAAGGGCAGGATCCGCTCGGCCCCCCGGTCGCGCCGGCGCCACAGCAGGCCGAGGGCGACGAAGGCAAGGCCGGAGATCTGCGTCGCAATGTGGACCGCCGGATGGTAGGGGGCGAAGGCCTCCGCCGACCAGTCGAGGTTGTTGCCGTTGTGCAGCAGGCGGTTGACCAGCCCGTTGACGGTCTGGTTGACGTGATAGCTCTCGCCATGGCGGCCGATGAACAGCAGCACGTCGAGATAATCGATCATCGGGGCGAAGCCGTAGAACAGGGTCGCCAGCGCCACGCCCGGCACCACCACGGCCGCCCAGCCCGCCGCCATCCGCCAGTCGCCGCGCAGAACCGCCCAGACGAGGAACAGCGACATCTGCGGCTTCATCAGCGTCGATGCGCCGAGCAGGGCGCCGCACAGGGCGCGGCGGTCCCGCAACAGGGCGATGCACGCGAAGACGAAGGCGGCGTTCAGCCAGACCTGCACCTGCCCCAGCGAGAAGGCCTTCAGCACCGGGTAGAAGCACAGGGTCGCGACGAAGCCGAAGCCGCCGAGCAGCACCTGGGTCATGCGGTCGTCACGGGCACCCGGCACCCGCAAACGGGCGGCCATCTCCAGCACCAGGATCGCCATGCCGGCCGCGGTCGCCAGCACGAACAGCAGGTTGACCCGCTCGAAGGCCACGAGGTTCAGCACCCCCAGCGCCTTCATCGCCTCCAGCGGCAACAGCGAGGTCACCGGATACTGGAACTTGATGTGCTGCTGGAAGAACACCCCTTCATAGACGTTCTCGCCGGGCCGCTCGTGCAGCCAGTTGAGCGCCGCGATCATCGGATCCCAGCTGTCGACCGGAATCAGGTCCTGGTTTTCCAGCACGAACAGGTTCTGGATGTCGGTCAGGTTGCTGGCATGGCCGCCGCGGTGCAGCGCCAGCCCGAGCAGCCCCGTCGTCAGCACGATGAACAACGACGCCAGGATGATGCTGCGCTGGACCCAGCCAACGCTGTGGAGGCCGGTCCGAAGGGACGGGATCGCAGGTTGCATGCTCATGCTTGGCCATCCATCGGTTGCCCATCGATTGTGTGGAGACAGTGCCCGTGCACCGGTCCGGCCGCTCGCCTGGATTATCCGAATAGGCAATCGAAGGCACAGCGCGGCGGCAGGGGTCGCCGTCTCCGCGAAAAACGGTTACGTGTGTTGACTATTTTCAAAGGAGATAACAAAGTGCAGCGATGCCGAAACGCCATGCAGCGTCCGCATCTCCTTCCGCCTCCTCTGACACAGCCGAAAATACACTGCGGCTTTGCTTTGAAAGTCTTCGATTTCGTGTTCGGGCGGCCATAAGCGGATTAACGCCAGCTTTGAAATTTACGGCTGTGCCGACACGGCCGATCAGCGCGGTCGTGGCATGGAACGACGACCGGCGATCGATCGGGGTGGGGCTGCGGACCGGTCGGGGTAGGACAGGCGGCCATTGCCAGCACGCGGCCGGTCTTCCTGGCCGAACTTGCGAAATTCCGTGGCGGATCGGCGCACGAACGGGGTGCCGGCCGGCGCGATCCGCTAAGCGCCGGGCAGGTGCTGGACTGCCGGACCCCGCGCAGGAACAGGGAACCAAACACGTAAAAGGGCGGCCGACGGATGTCTCCGCGGGCCGCCCCTTTTGTTCGTCGGCTTTAGATTTCAGACGTTCAGCAGCAGGTTTTCCCGTTCCCACGAGCTGATGACGCGGTTGTAGGCCTCGTATTCCGCCTCCTTGACGCAGGCGACGGCGTCGATGAAGCGTTCGCCGAGGATTTCCTTCAGCGGCTTGCAGGCGTTGAACTTGGTCAGCGCCTCCGATTGGTGGCGCGGCAGGGTGAAGGCGAGGCGGTAGGCCGAGCCCTTGATCGGGTCGTTCGGCTCCAGCCCCTGGATCATGCCGATATAGCCGCAGGCCAGCGACGCGGCGATGGCGAGATAGGGGTTGGCGTCGGCGCCGGCCACCCGGTTCTCCACCCGGCGGGCGTCGGGCTGGGAGACCGGAACGCGCAGGCCGGTGGTGCGGTTGTCACGGCCCCAATGCACGTTGATCGGCGCATCGGAGTTGGGAACCAGCCGGCGGTAGCTGTTGACGTTGGGCGCCAGCAGCGGCATCGCATAGGGCAGGTATTTCTGCAGCCCGGCGATGTGCGACATGAACAGGGCGCTGTCGGTGCCGTCGGGATTGGCGAACAGGTTGCGGCCGCTGTCGGTGTCCACCACCGACTGGTGGATGTGCATGGCGCTGCCGGGTTCGCCCTGCATCGGCTTCGCCATGAAGGTGGCGTAGATATTGTGGCGCATCGCCGCCTCGCGCGCCGTGCGCTTGAACAGGAAGGCCTGGTCGGCCAATTCCAGGGCGTCGCCGTGGTTGAAGTTGATCTCGATCTGGGCGGCGCCGGCCTCGTGGGTCAGCGTGTCGATGTCGATGTCCTGCTTCTCGCAGAAATCATAGACCGCCTCGAAGATCGGATCGAATTCGTTGACGGCGTCGATGCCGAAGGCCTGCCGCCCGCTTTCCATCCGGCCGTTGCGCCCGACCGGCGGCACCAGCGGATAATCGGGATCCTTGTTGACCTGGACCAGGAAGAACTCCAGCTCCGGCGCCACCAGCGGCTTCCAACCGCGCTCCTCGTACAGCGACAGCACGCGCTTCAGGACATGGCGGGGCGAGACGTCGACCGGCTTGCCGTCGGCATAGACACAGTCGGTGATGACCTGGGCCGTCGGCTCGTTGTACCAGGGGACGAAGCGGATCGTGCGTTCGTCCGGGATCATGTAGATGTCGGAATTCTCGTCCGAGGTGATGTCCTCGTCCTCGGGGAATTCACCGGTCACGGTCTGGACGAAGATCGCCTCGGGCAGGCGCAGGCCGCGGTCGCGCAGGATGCGGAGGAACTTCTCGGCGGGGACGATCTTTCCCCGCGCGATGCCCGACATGTCGGGCACAAGGCATTCGACTTCGGTAATGCGGTTCTTCTTGATGAAGTCTTCCATAAAACCCATGGGTATGGCGGACCGCTCCGGGCGATGGGCAGCCCCCTCCGTGCTGTGAACGACAGCGACACTATGACGCCGTTCCGGCGGGACGCGCCAGAGGGTTCCGCATGATGCTTTGGTGAAACATCCGCCTTTCCGTTGACCTCCCCCATCGGCTGGGACTTAACTGCCGCCATGCCGAAAGCCTCATACCTGAACAGCTGGTACGCGGCCTCCGCCGCGCCCCGTGTCGACCGCCCGACCCTGGAGGGGGAGGTCGCCTGCGACGTCTGCATCGTCGGTGGCGGCTACACCGGTCTGACCGCGGCGCTGGAACTGGCGGAGCGCGGCTTCGACGTCGTCCTGCTGGAAGCGGAGCGTTGCGGCTGGGGGGCGTCGGGCCGCAACGGCGGGCAGATCATCACCGGCTACAACAAGCCGATGGCGGCCATCGAGGGCTGGATCGGCAAGGAGGATGCCCACCGCCTGTGGGAGTTCGGCGAGGAGGCCAAGGCCCAGCTGGCCGAGCGGGTGGAACGCCACGCCATCGCCTGCGACCTGACCTGGGGCTTCGCCTATGCCGCGCTGAAGCCGCGCCACATGCAGGACGTGGCGGCGCTGGAGCGGGAAATGCGCGACGGCTATGGCTATGACCGGGTGCAGCGGCTGGACCGCGCCGGCATCCGCGCCCATATCGGCAGCGAGGCCTATATCGGCGGCCTGCTGGACGAGGGCAGCGGCCATCTGCATCCGTTGAACTACGCGCTGGGCCTCGCCCGCGCCGCCGATGCCGCCGGGGTGCGCATCTTCGAGAACAGCCGCGCCCTCGCCATGGACAGCGGTGCGGCACCCTGGGTCCGCACCGAGCGCGGCCGGGTGACGGCGAAACACCTGATCCTGGCCGGCAACGCCTATCTCGGCGGGCTGGCCCCGGCGCTGGACCGCACCATCATGCCGGTCGCCACCTATATGATCGCCACCGAGCCGCTGGGGGCGGAGCGGGCCGCCGCGCTGCTGCCGACGAACATCGCGGTGTCGGACATGAAGTTCTCGCTCGATTACTTCCGCCGCTCCGCCGACCACCGGCTGCTGTTCGGCGGCGGCGTCAGCTATTCGGGGGTGGACGCGCCGGGGCTGAAGCAGGCGATGCGGCTGAAAATGCTGGCGATCTATCCGGAGCTGAAGGACGCCCGTGTCGAGTATTTCTGGGGCGGGCGGGTCGCCATCACCATGAACCGCATGCCGCATCTGGGCCGGCTGTCGCCGACGACGCTGTACGCCCACGGCTATTCCGGCCATGGCGTGGCGCTGGCCGGCATGGCCGGGCGACTGATGGCGGAGACGGTGAGCGGCACCGCCGGGCGCTTCGACGTGTTCGCCCGCATCCCGCACATGCCGTTCCCCGGCGGGAGGCGATTCCGCACGCCGGCGCTGGTCCTCGCAATGATGTGGTTCCGTCTGCGCGATCTGCTGTAGGCTGCGCAAGCAATCGACAGCCCCCTCCTCCGGCCTTGAGTCCCCTCCCCGCCCATGACCGATACCCCCAGCAGCGACGAGACCACCCCCTCCCCGGACGGCGCCACGGACTCCGGCATCGCCGAAAAGGCCGCGCAGGAGAATGTTCTGGTCCAGCCGATGCGGGACACGCATTTCGATTTCCAGCACAAGGTCTTCAGCCTGCCCGGCGCCTTCTTCTGCCAGGAGCCGAACAGCAAGGAAGCGGTGCTGAACATCCTGCTGGGCGACCTGAAGGCGGCGCTCGCCTTTCCCACCCTGATGGAGTCCTTCCAGATCGAGGAGGGCAGCCATGACGCCCGCCTGCTGGAGATCATCGAACAGGGGCTGGCCTTCGTGAAGCAGATCCGGCCGGGCGAGGAAATTCCGGGCGAACTGCTGGACGGCCGCGCCTCCTGGTCTGTGGAGGACAAGCACCGCATCATCGCCAAGGGCCGGTTGACCGTTCAGATCGTCTCGTCCTTCACCGGCAATGAGATCATCGTTTCCGACCAGTCGGAACTGGAACAGCTGGTCGAGGATCCGCAGACCAAGGAGAAGATGAAGGCCGCCTTCGCCAAGATCGCTGAGCGGCTGAAGCTGACCACCAACGCCGAACAATATCTGACCGACCGCATCGATGACCTTGCGCAGGAACTGTCCTACATCGAGGCGCTGCGCGATCGCTTCAGGCACATCCGCCGCATCGATCAGGCGATGGCGAAGCTGGCCACCATCTATCGCACCGACCGCACCTTCTGCAGCGAGCTGAACCGCATGCAGGGGCTGATCCGCAAGCCGGTGCGCGAATACGACATGATCTTCGATCAGGCCGACGCCCAGACCGGCGACATCGTCGGCGCATTGCGCAACTTCCACCCCACCATCCAGTTCATCCGCAAGATCCGCGACGACCTGCGCGCCAAGCTGCTGGAATGGGAGGAACTGCTGCAGGGCTGGGACGAGGTCACGATGGAACGCTCGCCGAAGGTGGAGGCGTTGCAGAAGCAGACCTACCGGTTCCTGGCAAGCCGCTACATCGAAACGACGGTATGGAAGCGGGGCGGATAAACGAAAGGGGCGCCGCCAGCCGGCGACGCCCCCTCGGTCACTTCAAGAACAAGATTTACCAGCTATCTTTTACCAGCTCTTGGCACGGGCCGCCGGCTTGCCGTTGCCGTGGGCTTCACGACGGGCATGGCCATGGTCCGGACGGGCGTCGCCGCGGTGGTTGTCGTTGCGGCCATAGTCCGGACGCGGGCCGCGCGGGGCATGCGGACCCTTGGACTCGCCGTTGCGGTGCCACGGCTTGCCGGCGCCGCCACCCGGACGGCCGTTGCGACCGGCCGGACGGCCGGCACCACCGGTGCTGAAGGGGCGCGTCGGCTCCAGGCCGGGCACCACATGCACCTCGAGCGTCGCCTTCGTGTAACGCTCGATGCGAACCAGCGTCTCGCGGTCGGCGCGGGCGGCGAAGGAGATCGCAACGCCCGAGGCGCCGGCGCGGCCAGTGCGGCCGATGCGGTGGACATAGTCCTCCGCCGAACGCGGCAGGTCGAAGTTGATGACGTGGGTGATGTCGCGCACGTCGATGCCGCGGGCGGCGACGTCGGTGGCGACCAGCAGGCGGACCTGACCGGACCGCAGGCGCTGGAGCGTGCGGTTGCGCTTGGTCTGGTCCATGTCGCCGTGCAGGGCGGCGGCGGCATGGCCGGCGGCGCTCAGCTCCTCGGCCAGCGTGTCGGCATCACGCTTGGTGGCGGCGAAGATGATCGCCTTGCCGACCTCTTCCTGGGCGGCGAAATGCTGCAGCAGGCGGCGTTTGTGGTCCAGATCGTCGGCATGGTGCAGACGCTGTTCCACGTTGATCGCGGTCGCCTGGCTCTCGACGGCCACGCGCTCCGGGTTGCGCAGCAGGTTGCCGGCCAGCTGCGCCATGCGGCGGTCCAGCGTGGCGGTGAACAGCAGGGTCTGGCGCGTCGGCGGGCAGCACTTGGCGATGGTCTCGACATCGTCGAGGAAGCCCATGTCCAGCATGCGGTCAGCCTCGTCGAGGATCAGCACCTCGACCTCGTCCAGCGCGATGCGGCGGCGGGCGACATGGTCCAGCAGGCGGCCCGGGGTGGCGACGAGAACGTCGACCGGGCGCGACAGCAGGCGCAGCTGCTCGCGGTAGGGCATGCCGCCGACCACGTCCACGATGTTCAGCTTCATGAACTTCGCGTACTTGCGGGCGGCGTCGGTGACCTGCTTGGCCAGCTCGCGGGTCGGAGCCAGAACCAGCACGCGCGGGGTGGCGGCGCCGTTCAGCGGCAGCTCGGCGGTGCGGGTCAGCGCCGGCAGCATGAAGGCGGCGGTCTTGCCGGTGCCGGTCTCGGCGGTGGCGAGGATGTCGCGGCCCTGGAGCGCCGGCGGAATGGCGGCGAGCTGGACCGGGGTGGGAACGGTGTATTCGAACGCCTCGAGGGCCTTCAGGACGAGCGGGTGCAGGCCGAGTTCGGAAAACGTCAAGTCGTAACAACCTTCTCAAAGCAACACGGCACGGCCCCGCGCGCCCCGATGGCGGGCGTGGGACATACCGGCGGACTCGCCGGGAGGAGGTCGATAGAGGGAGAGGCGTCTATCCGATGCAGCGGCCAGAGCGTCCCTAGAACCCTGGGACGTTTGCCCCCGAAGGAGCTGCCGTTGCGCAATCACAGCGCGTCTCGCTCAAGAGACGCGCGAGCCTCCAGCGATCAAGACGCCCTACATAAGCTATTGCGCCGCACAAGACAAGGGCCATCGCCGAACGAGCCCCGCGTGCGTCACTTGACGACCATGCGTTCGATGTAGATGTCGCGGATCAGGCCGGTCCCCGCCTCGCGGTTGACGGCGTCCCGAATGCGCGCCTTCAGGAAGGCGGCAGAGCCGGGGCCGGTCAGGATTTCGCTGTCGGTTTGGCCGACGGTCTGGAACAGGCGGTCGGCGATGCGGTCCTGGTAGCGCAGCACCCGGTCGGCGGTCACCTTCGGCGCCAGCACCAGCGAGACCTGCATCTCCACCGCCCGCGACCCGCCCAGCGGCAGTTCCATCGCCGGCAGCTGCGCAAGATGCGGTTTCGGCCCCATCCGCGCCTCGATCCGCCGCTGTTCGAGGATGCGGTCCACCGCGATGCCGCCGCCATAGGCCAGCCCGGCCAGGGTCAGCAGCGAGATCAGGACGATGATCAGCAGGCGGGTGGGATGGGCCGCTTCCGGCTCCGAGGCATGGTGCGGCACCAACTCCTCGCGCATCGGGGCGGGAGGCGGTGTCGGGTACGGCGTTCCGTGCAGCGTGCGACGCGTGGCCATGGTCGGCCTCCTCCGGAGCGGCGGGGGCATCATGGATGCTAACGCGGTGGGGGTTAAGATTCGGTGGAGGGTAGCAGCGCCGCTTTCGAGAAGTTAGACCCCCACCTAACCTCCCCCGCTGGGCGGGGGAGGGACTGCCGCTGCTTTTCCGATCAGGCGCCTGTCCCCTCCCCCGCCCAGCGGGGGAGGGTTAGGGTGGGGGCAAGTGTTTGCCGCCAAAATGCTCACCGCACGCAGTCCGCCAACCCGTCCCGCCGCACCACCGCCATCCGCCGCTCGATCACTCCCGCCCGGCGGGCGACGTAAGAGCCGGGCCGGGTGGGCGACCAGTTGCGCGGATTGGGCAGCACCACGGCCAGCAGCGCCGCCTCGCGCCGGGTCAGCGCCGCCGCGGATTTGTGGAAATGATGCCGCGCGGCGGCTTCGGCGCCATAGACGCCGTCGTCCCACTCCACGATGTTCAGATAGACCTCCAGGATGCGGCGCTTGCTCCACAGGCTTTCGATCAGCAGGGTGAACCAGGTCTCCGCCCCCTTGCGGGTCCAGCTGCGGTCGGGCCAGAGGAAAGCGTTCTTGGCGGTCTGCTGGCTGATGGTGCTGCCGCCGCGCAGGCGCTTGCCTTCTTCGTTGTCCTCGAAGGCGTCCTCGATGGCCGCCCAGTCGAATCCGCCATGGCCGCAGAAGCCGGTATCCTCCGACGCGATCACCGCCTCTGCCAGGGCCGGCGAAATGCGCTCCAGCGGCTCCCAGTCGCGCGACAGGCCGGAACCGCCCAGCGCCCGGATCAGCATCAGCGGCGTGGCCGGCGGCGGCACGATCCGGTAGAGCGCCGCCCATAGAATGGTGAAGGCCATCAGCCCCGCCGCCCCGATCAGCGCCCAGCGCAGCAGTTTCCGCATAAGGTCCCGTCTCCGCCTGGCTCCCCGGACTTCCCTCAATGGGGGTGAAGCGGCGGGCCGTCAACATCCGGCACTCGCTTTGCGGCATGCCGCCGCCATATAGTGCCGCCGATGGACCTGACCGCCGACCCCACCCCGCTCCACAGCCTTGACGATGCGCCCGCCATGGTGGCCGGCGCGCGCCGCGTCGTGTCGCTGACGCTCGACGGCGAGGTGGAGGAGCTGTCGCTGGCCGCCGCCGCATCGAAGGTGCGCCGTCTGCCGCCGCTGGTCTGCCATGCCCGCGCCTTTGCCCGCCGGCTGGGGATCGACGGCTTCCCGGCCTTCGACGTGCTGGAGCTGTTCGCCTTCGTCCACCCTGCCCGCTTCTGCGTCCCCACCCCGCGCGGCATCGCCGAGGCGCTCGACCTGCCCACCCCCGACGGCCACGAGGCGGAGGCGCTGGCCCTGCAACGCGCCGTGCGCCGCCTGCTGGGTGACCTGGGTGCCGCCGGGCGGGAGGAGTCCTCCGACCCCGTCGCCTTCGCCTGGGAGATGGGGCGTGCCGGGTGGCCCTGGGCGCCGGCTGTTCTGGCGGCGCTGGGCAAGCCCGACGGGCCGGAGAAGGGGGCCGCCCGCTCCGGCCTGCGCGTCTGGACCCGCATCAAGGAGTGGGAGGAAGGCGCACCCCCGCCGCCACCCGCTCAGAACCCGGTCGATCCGGAGGAGGCGCGCCGCCGCCTCGCCGCCATGCTGTCGGCCAATGTGCTGGGCAAGGTGGCGGAGCCGCGGCCCCAGCAGGCCGATTATTCCAGCGCGGTGTCGGCGGCCTTCGCGCCCCGCCAGTTGCCCGACACCCCGAATGTCGTGCTGGCGGAGGCCGGAACCGGCGTCGGCAAGACGCTGGGCTATCTGGCGCCGGCCACGGTGTGGGCGGAGAAGAATGGCGGGACGGTGTGGATTTCCACCTACACCCGCAACCTCCAGCACCAGATCGACGGGGAACTGGACCGGCTCTATGCCGACCCGGCGACCAAGGCGCGCAAGGTGGTTCTGCGCAAAGGGCGCGAGAATTACCTGTGCCTGCTGAACCTTGAAGACGCGGTGCGTGCCATGCCCTTCCAGCCGCACAACGCCATCGGCGTCGGGCTGATGGCGCGCTGGGCGGCGGCGACGCGCGACGGCGACATGACCGGAGGCGACTTCCCCGGCTGGCTGGTCGACATCGCCGGGCGCGGCCCGACCATGGGGCTGGCCGACCGCCGCGGCGAGTGCATCTATTCAGCCTGCGATCATTACGCCCGCTGCTACATCGAGAAGAGCGTCCGCCGCGCCCGCCGCGCCGACATCGTCATCGCCAACCACGCGCTGGTGATGGTGCAGGCGGCGCTCGGCGGCGGCGAGGAGCCGACGCTGCCCAGCCGCTATGTCTTCGACGAAGGACACCATGTCTTCGACGCCGCCGACAGCGCCTTCGCCGGCCATCTGACCTGCCGCGAGACACAGGAGCTGCGGCGTTGGCTGTTGGGTGCCGAGGAGACCGGCCGCAGCCGCGCCCGCGGGCTGAAGCGCCGGCTGGAGGACATCGTCGCCGGCGACGAGGAGGCTCTGCGCCATCTCGACGACATCCTGATGGGCGCCCGCGTGCTGCCCGGCGATGGCTGGTCGGCGCGTCTGGCCGCCGACAACCCGCAGGGGCCGACCGAGCGTTTCCTTCTGCTCGCCCGCCAGCAGGTCTATGCCCGCACCGCCGGCCAAGGCGGTCCCTACAGCCTGGAGGCCGACAAGGCCTATCCGGTGGATGGGTTGCTGGATGCCGCGGCGGAGCTGGAACAGGCGCTGGTCCGCCTGTCCGAACCGGTGGAGGCGCTGGCCCGCCGGCTGGCCCAGCGGCTTGAGGACGAGAGCGCCGAACTGGATTCCGACCAGCGCCGACGCATCGACGCCCTGTCACGCAGCCTGCACCGCCGCGGCACCCTGACGGTGGAGGCGTGGCGCGCCATGCTGCGCACCCTGCCGACCGAAACGCCGTCCCACTTCGTGGACTGGTTCGCGGTGGAGCGGATCGACGGCCGCGACGTCGATGTCGGGCTGTACCGCCACTGGGTCGATCCGACCGTTCCTTTCGCCGAGGCTCTGGCCGGTCCCGCCCATGGCTTGGTGGTGACCAGCGCCACGCTGACCGACGGCACCGGCGATGTCGGCCAGGACTGGCGCGCGGCGGAGGACCGCTGCGGGGCCAGCCACCTGCCGGCCCCGGCGATCCGGGCGCAGGTCCCCTCGCCCTTCGACTATCCGAACCGCACCCGCGTTTTCGTGGTCAACGACGTGCGCAAGGACGACCTCGGGCAGGTGTCGGCGGCCTACAAATCGCTGTTCCTGGCGGCCGGCGGCGGCGGGTTGGGCCTGTTCACCGCGATCAGCCGCCTGCGCGCGGTGCGCGACCGCATCGCCGAGCCGCTGGATCAGGTCGGCATCCCGCTCTATGCCCAGCATGTCGATCCGCTCGACGTGTCCACCCTGATCGACATCTTCCGCAACGAGGAGCACGCCTGCCTTCTCGGCACCGACGCGGTGCGCGACGGGGTGGACGTGCCGGGCCGCTCGCTTCGCCTGATCGTTTTCGACCGCGTGCCCTGGCCGCGTCCCGACATCCTGCACCGTGCCCGCCGCGAGGCCTTCGGCCGCCGGCGCTACGAGGACATGATCACCCGACTGCGCCTGAAACAGGCTTTCGGCCGTCTGGTCCGCCGCGCCGACGACACCGGCGTGTTCGTCCTGCTCGACCCGATGATGCCGAGCCGGCTGGCCGGCGCCTTCCCCGGGGGGGTGGAGATGCGGCGCGTCGGGCTGAAGCAGGCGGTGGAGGAGACGGCGGAGTTCCTGCGGGGGTGGTGAGGGCGTCCGCTCAGAACTGGTGGGCGATGAAGCGGCAGATCTGAAGGATGTCGGCAAACCGCTCTTTGCGGGGATCTTTAGTGCCTTGCAGATCAATGACCAGTGACTGCGCCCGCGCCGTCGAAACGATGTCGCCGCGGATCAGGTCCGGATGGTCGTTCGAAGTCCTGGAGAAAACGACGAAGCCCTTGCCGATGTGTATGTGGGGATAGGATGTGTCCGGAACGAACACGTCATTTCCCTGCCGGACCTTGTGCTCGAAAAAGTCATTCAACAGAACCCACTCTCGCACGCGGCTCGACGGCATGACATTTCTCCGCACTGGATGGCTGATACGAAAAATCGTGCAGAAGAAATCGGTCACGCGCAATGGGGGAAGCTGCGCTCCTCACCCCCCAGGCGCATAAACCGCCAGCAGCGCCGACAGCGTCACCACGCTCAGCACCGTCGAGACCAGGATGGCCGAGGAGGTGCGCTCGACATAGGTCTGGTACTGGCTCGCCACCACGAAGGTGAGCGCGCCGGTCGGCAAGGCCGCCAGGATCACCGCGCTGCCGGTCCAGAAGGGGTCCATCGGGAACAGCGTCTGCGTCAGCACCCAGGCCAGCGCCGGATGGACCAGTAGCTTCAGCGCGCTGATCCACCCCGCCTCCGCCAGCCCGGCGGTCAGCCGTTGCGAGGCCAGGAACAGGCCGATGGCGAACAGCGCGCAGGGGCCGGCGGGGGAGCCCATCAGTTCGCAGAAGGTGGCGATCGGCTTCGGCACCGCCACGCCGGGGAGCAGCGCCGACCAGGCGAGGCCGGCGGCGGTCGACAGGATCAGCGGGTTCTTCGCCAGCGCCCGGCCGACGTCGCGCAGGGCCTTGCCCAGCCCGCCGCCGTGGCTGTTGGCGAACTCCATCCAGATCACGGCGATGCCGACCATGATGGCGCTCATGATGACGGTCGCCAGGATGGTGGGGGCGAGATGGTCCGGGCCGAAGGCGGCCAGGAACAGCGGGATGCCCATGTAGCCGGTGTTGGAAAAGGCCGAGTTCAGGCCCTGCATGCATTGGATCTGCGTGCGCTCCCGCCGCAGAAGCCGCCCGATGATCGCGCCCAGCGCATAGACCATCAGCATCGACCCCAGGAAGGCGCCGATGAAGGGGCCGTTGAAGATTTCCGGGATCGACCGTCTCGCCGTTCCTAGGAACAGCACCGGCGGCAGCGCCATCCAATAGACGAACTTGTTCAGCGCCTCCGACGAGGCGGCGCCGAGCAGCTTCGACTTCCCGGACAGAAATCCGGCCAGAATGATGGCGAATACGGGAAATGCGACATTGAGGACGACGTTCATGGTGCGCGACAATAGGCAGACCCAACCGTCGCGTCGAGCGGCCGACCTCTCCGCGCCAAGCATGGCACCCTTGACGGCGCGAAAGCGGCGTCGGACGCCAAAGCTTGACGCCGCGCAGGCGGCGTTCGAGATTGCCGACCCGACTTGCGACCACTCCCCGGGGGAGACCGCCTCATGAGAAAGCCGACCGACGCCATGATCGACCACCACAGCGCGCTCATCTACATCATGGTCCTGGTGTCCGCCTGCGATGGCGACATGACCGACCCTGAGCTGGAAGCCATTGGCGAGAATGTGCGCTACCTGCCGATCTTCAAGGATTACAGCGGCGATCAGGTGATGGCCGCGACGCGCGAATGCACCGCCATGCTGTCCGACAACGACGGGCTGGACACGGTGCTGACCATCGTCGAGCAGGCGCTGCCGTCCAAGCTGCGCGAGACCGCCTATGCGGTGGCCTGCGACATCGCCGCCGCCGATCCCAAGGCCTCGCAGGAGGAACTGCGGATGCTCGAGCTGATCCGCCACCGGCTGGGGGTCGACCGGCTGTGCGCCGCCGCCATCGAACGCGGCGCCCGCGCCCGCCACATGCGCCTGTGACCGTCTTCCATTCTTTGCTGAAAGCTTTGACATGACCGAAGAGACCCTCCGCCCCGACCTCGCCGGCCAGCGCATCGGCTTCATCGGGCTTGGCCTGATGGGCAAGCCGATGGCCCGCGCGCTCGCCCGTGCCGGCGCGGAGTTGGTGGTTTCCAGCCGCAGCCCCGGCCCGGTCGCCGAGATGGCGGCGGAAGGCATGATCGCCGCCACCGGCCCCGCCGCCGTCGCCGGACAGGCCGGGACCATCATCCTGATGCTGACCGACACTGCGGCGGTGGAAACGGTGGCCGAGGCGCTGCTGCCGGTCCTGCGCCCCGGCCATCTGGTGATCGACATGGGCACCACCGCCGTTGCCGCCACCCGCGCGCTGGCGCAGCGTGTCGCCGCCGCCGGGGCGGAGTGGCTCGACGCGCCCGTCTCCGGCGGAACCGTGGCGGCGGAGGGGGCGATCCTGACCATCATGGCCGGCGGGTCGGAGACCGCCTTCGCCCGCGCCCTGCCGGTGCTGCAGGCGATGGGCCGCCGCATCACCCATGTCGGGGCCAGCGGCGCCGGCCAGATCGCCAAGTCGGCCAATCAGGTCATCGTCGCCCTGACCATCGGCGCGGTGGCGGAAGCGTTGGCGCTCGCCAAGGCGGCCGGCGCCGATCCGGCCAAGGTGCGCGACGCCATTCGCGGCGGCTTCGCCGAATCCCGCATCCTCGACCTGCATGGCGGCCGCATGGTCAGCGGCGACTTCACCCCCGGCGGCCGCGTCACCACCCAGGTCAAGGATCTGCGGCAGGCGGAGGAACTGGCCCAGCAGTCCGGCATCGACCTGCCGACGCTCGGCCTGTCGCTGGAGCTGTTCGAGATGCTGGTGGACCAGGGCGACGGCGGGCTGGATCATTCCGCCCTCTACCGCCTGTTCGCGCGCTGACCCCGGAAGACGGAGCGTATCGCTCCGCCATTCCCTTCCGTTGCGGCGAAAGCCTGCTTTCCGCAAGTTTCTTGTCAAAACGGTTGAGGATAAGCGTCGCATCGTCCATTCTCCCGGCTTTCCACAGGGCGGCAAAACTCTGCCGGTCCCCTTGTATTTACAGGTCAGGCGGCGATGACGGGCGAGCGCATCTTTCTCTACGACACCACGCTGCGCGACGGGGCGCAGACCCAGGATGTGGATTTCTCGGTCGCCGACAAGATTGCGATTGCCAAGGACCTGGACCGGCTGGGCATCGATTACATCGAAGGCGGCTGGCCGGGCGCCAATCCGACCGACGACCAGTTCTTCGCCGAGGCGCCGGAGCTGACCCGCGCCACCTTCACCGCCTTCGGCATGACCCGCCGCCCCGGCCGCAGCGCCGCCAACGACCCGCAGCTGACGGCGCTGGCGCAGTCGCGCGCCAAGGCGGTGTGCATGGTCGGCAAGACCTGGGACTTCCATGTCGACGTCGCGCTGAACATCCCGCGCGAGGAAAATCTCGACCTGATCCACGACAGCATCGCCGCGCTGCATGCCGCCAAGGGCGAGGCGCTGTTCGACGCGGAGCATTTCTTCGACGGCTACAAGCGCAATCCGGCCTATGCGGTGTCCTGCATCAAGGCTGCCCATGACGCCGGGGCGCGCTGGATCGTGCTGTGCGACACCAACGGCGGCACCCTGCCGCACGAGGTCGACGCCATCGTCCGCGAGGTGGTGGAGACGCACGGCATTCCCGGCGACCGTCTCGGCATCCACTGCCACAACGACACCGAGAACGCCGTCGCCAACTCGCTGGCGGCGGTGCGGGCCGGTGCCCGCATGATCCAGGGCACCATCAACGGTCTGGGCGAGCGCTGCGGCAACGCCAACCTCGTCTCGCTGATCCCGACGCTGATGCTGAAGCTGGGCTACGAGACCGGCATCCGGCGCGAGGATCTGCATCTCCTGACCCAGTTGAGCCGCGCCTTCGACGACCGGCTGAACCGCGCCCCCAACCGCCACGCCCCTTACGTCGGCGCCAGCGCCTTCGCCCATAAGGGCGGGCTGCATGTCTCGGCGGTGGAGAAGGACCCGTCCTCCTACGAGCATGTGGCGCCGGAGGCCATCGGCAACCGCCGCCAGATCGTCATGTCCGACCAGGCCGGCCGCTCCAACCTGATCGTGCGGCTGCGCGACATCGGCATGGCGGTGGATGCGAAGGACGAGCGTCTGGCCGGCCTGCTCGATCTGGTGAAGCAGCGCGACAGCGACGGCTATGCCTATGACACGGCGGAGGCCAGCTTCGAGCTGCTGGTCCGGCGCGAGCTGGGCGAGGTGCCGCGCTTCTTCGAATTGCTGCGCTTCCACGTCACCGACGAGCGCCGCTACAACGCGGTCGGCAAGCTGGTGGTGGAGTCGGAAGCGGTGGTGCGCGTGCGCGTCGGCGACACCGTGCGGCTGGAGGTGGCGGACGGCAACGGCCCGGTGCATGCGCTGGACGTCGCCATGCGCAAGGCGCTGGAGCCGGTCTATCCGGCACTGGCCAAGGTCAGCCTGTCCGACTACCGCGTCCGCATCCTGGCGGCCAAGGACGGCACCGGCGCCATGCCGCGCGTGCTGATCCGCAGCGCCCGCACCGACGGCAGCGAATGGTCGACGCTGGGCGTGTCCACCAACATCATCGAGGCGTCGATGGAAGCGCTGGTGGACAGCTACACCTACGCGCTGATGAAGAGCGACGCGACGCCGGTGTGAGGGAATTTGCCCTCTCCCGCCCCAGGAGAGGGAGCCTTACGGACTTCCCACCATGGCGATGTTCTGTTAGCTAAAGCGGTTTCGGGGCGCTCGCATTCACGCGGGGTCGGCTCCGGTCATCAGCGCCCGTATTGCCGCGGGTCCGCTCTCGGAGGAACATCGCCATGCTCTGGCTCGCCGCCTATATCGGCAGCATTCTTGCCATCAACTACGCCTTCAGCCTGTTTCCGCATCTGGATCTGGTCTGGTCCTGCTGGGCCGGCCTGATCTTCATCCTGCGCGACATGGTGCAGGTGCGCTTCGGCCATTGGGCGCTCGCCGCCATGCTGGGCGGCACCGTGCTGTCCTATCTGCTGACCGATCCGTTCGTCGCCACCGCCAGCGTCGTCGCCTTCGCGGTGTCGGAGATGATCGACTGGGCGGTCTTCACCATCACCCGCCGCCCCCTGCGCGACCGGCTATGGATCAGCGCCGCCCTGTCGGTGCCGGTCGACACCGCCATCTTCTTCGGCATGCTGGATGTCTGGGACCCCACCGTCTGGGCCGCCAGCTTCGCGTCGAAGCTGCTGGGCGTTTCGGTGGTCTGGCTGCTGATGCGCACGCGGGACGGCCGGATGCCGGTCACGGCGTAACCACCCCCGTCGCCCCCTTCCGCGTTCCATGGCGGGAGGGGGAGGGGCGTCACGCTACCCCGCGCAGCTCTTCGGCGCGGCTGAGATCGACGCTGACCAGCTGCGAGACGCCGCGCTCCACCATCGTCACGCCGAACAGGCGGTCCACCCGCGCCATGGTCAGGCGGTGGTGGGTGATGATGAGGAAGCGGGTGTCGCCCTGCCGCGCGATGTCCTCCACCAGATCGCAGAAGCGGCCGACATTCGCCTCGTCCAGCGGGGCGTCGACCTCGTCCAGCACGCAGATCGGCGCCGGGTTCGAGCGGAAGACGGCGAACAGCAGTGACAGCGCCGTCAGCGCCTGCTCGCCGCCCGACAACAGGGAGAGAACCTGTAGCTTCTTGCCCGGCGGGCTGGCGTAGATCTCCAGGCCGGCGTTCAGCGGATCCTCGGCGTTGACCAGTTCCAGATAGGCTTTGCCGCCGCCGAACAGGCGGGTGAACAGCTCCTGGAAGTCGCGGTTGACCACATCGAAGCTGGCGACCAGACGCTCGCGCGCCTCACGGTTCAGACTGGAGATTCCCTGGCGCAGGCGGGCGATGGCGGCGGTCAGGTCCTCGCGCTCGCCATGCAGGCCGGTGATCTGGGCCTCCAGCTCTTCCGCCTCGATCTCGGCGCGCAGGTTGACCGGCCCCATGTTCTCGCGCTCGCGGGTCAGCTTGTCGAGCCGGGCCTCCACCGCCGTCGCGTCGGGCATCGGTTCGGCGGGGTCGAGGTCGGCGGCGGCGCGGGTGTCCTCCGGCCGGCAGTCCAGCCGTTCGGCGATGCGCTCCGTCAGGGTGCGCTCCTGCTGCTGGGCGGCCGAAACCGCGGCCTCGGCACGGGCACGGGCTTCGCGGCCATCGGCCAACGCCGCTTCCGCATCGTGCAGGGCCTGTTCGGTCCCGGCCAGCCGCGATTCGGCCTCCGCCAGCGCGTCGGCGGCGCGTTTGCGGTCGCGCTCGGCCATGGCAATGCGGTCGAGAAGCTCCTGGCGTTCCGCCGCGATCGCGGCCGGGCGGCCGGACAGCGCGGCGATCTCGCCTTCCGCCTCTTGCGAGCGCTGGCGCAGTTCCGCCACACGTCCGCCGGCCCCGGCGGAGCGGGTGTCCCAGGAGGCGGTTTCGGACTGGATGGCGGCCAGACGCTGGCGCCGCGCCTGCGCCTCGCGGGTCAGGCGGTCCAACGCATTCTGCCGCTCGGCCAGAACCGCGCGGCGTTCGGCCAGGGCGGCACGCTGGTCATTCACCCGCTCCCGCCCTTCACGCGGGTCGGGCAGCGAGTCCAGCAGTTCCAGCGCCTCGTCCCGGCGGGCGGCGGCCTCGCGCTCGTCGGCGGCAAGCCGCTCCACCGCCTCCACCAGGGCGGCGAGGCGCGAGGATGCGGCGTCGGCCTCGCGCGCCAGCTTGGCATGGCGGTCGCGGGCGGCGTTCAGCGCGGCGAAGCCATCGCGCACGGCGTCGCGGGCACGGCGGTCGGCCTGGGCAGCCGCCTCCACCGCCAGCTTGGCGGCGTCGAGCGCCTCGCGCGCCAGCTCGACCTGCTCCTCAGCAAGCTCCAGTTCGCCGCGCAGTTCGGCCAAACGGTTGCGCTGCTTCAAGCGGATGGCGGCGGCAGTCGGGGCGCCGGCCTGCACGGTCAGCCCATCCCAACGCCACGCCCCGCCGTCGCGGCTGACCAGCACCTGCCCGGGCGCCAGGGTCGCGGCCAACGCCACCCCGGTCCCGGCATCGGCGACCACCCCGATATGGGCGAGCGCACGGGCGGCGGCCGGCGGCCCCTGCACATGGTTCGACAGCGGCTCAGCCCCGGCCGGCAGCGGCGCCACCGACTCATAGGCAGGCAGCATGCGCCAATGCACCGGTGCCGCCATGTCGAGCGGAGCGGTCAACGCATCGCCGAGCGCGGCGGCGAGCGCGCCCTCATAGCCGGGCGACACCGTCACCGCATCGACCAGCGGCGGAAACTGTCCACCCGCCCCGGCTTGCAGCAATTCGGCCAGCGCCCGTTCCTCGGCGCGCAGCTTGGCGCAGGCACTGTCGGCGGCGGACAGCGCCTCGCGAGCGCGGGACTGCGCCGGCTCGGCCTCCGCCTTCGCCTGTTCGGCGGCCTCGGCGGCGTCTCGAGCCTGTTCCAGCCGCTGTTCGGCCAGTTCGACCGCCAGCTCGGCCTCCGACAGGTCGGCGCGGGCGGCGATCTCCGCCTCCAGGGCGGCACGCTGGGCCTGCTGCTCGGCCAGACGCTTTGCGAGGCCGGCGGCACGGGTTTCCAGCTCGGCGGCCTGACGCTGGGTGGCGGCGCGGCGGGCCTCGTCGGTGGCGACGGCTTCGGTCAGGCGGGTCAATTCGCGGTCGAGCGCATCGACCTGCTCGCGCGCCTCGGCCAGAGCGTCGCCCGCAGCCTCCTCCAGCATTTCCTCGTCGGCCTGCGCCGCGATCAGCCGGTCGCGTTCGGCCACCAGCCGGGCCAGCGCCTCGCCGGCGTCGGCAGCCAGCGCCTCCTCGCGGCCGAGATCGCCGGCGATCTGGCGCAGCCGGGCTTCCAACGTGCGCTGCTGGTCGGCGACGCGCTTTTCCTCGGCGTCGAGCTGTTCGCGGGCGATCACCAGCCGTTGCAGGGCGGATGCTGCGCGCGCCTCGTCCTGGCGCTTGTCTGGCAGGCCGGCCGCGGCCTCGGTCCGGCGGGCGGTCAGCTGGGTGACGGCCAGCATGCGGTCGCGCACCTCGGCCTCGGCGGTGGCGAAGGCGGCGTGGGCGCGGGTGCGCTCCTCCTGCGCGGCGAGCCAGCGCAGGTGCCACAGCACGGCCTCCGCCTTGCGGATCTGGTCGGACAGGTTGCGGTAGCGGGCGGCCTGCCGCGCCTGCTTCTTCAAGCTCTGCAGCTGGGTGTCCATCGCCCCGATCACGTCGTCGAGGCGGGTCAGGTTGGTCTCCGCCGCCTTCAGCCGCAATTCGGCCTCGTGCCGGCGGGAATGCAGGCCGGTGATGCCGGCGGCCTCCTCCAGCAGGGCGCGGCGGTCCTGCGGCTTGGCGGAGATGATCTGCGCCACCTTGCCCTGGCTGACCAGCGCCGGGGAGCCGGCGCCCGACGCGTTGTCGGCAAACAGCAGCTGGACGTCGCGCGCCCGCACCAGCTTGCCGTTGATGCGGTAATCGGAGCCGGAGCCGCGCTCGATCCGCCGGGTGATCTCCAGCTCGTCATGCTCGTTGAAACCGGCCGGCGCGGTGCGCGATCGGTTGTCGACCGCCAGCGTCACCTCGCCCAGATTGCGCGCCGGCCGGCTGGAGGTGCCGCCGAAGATGACGTCGTCCATGTCGTCGCCGCGCATGCGCTTGGCCGACGTCTCGCCCATCACCCAGCGCAGCGCCTCCACCAGATTGGACTTGCCGCAGCCGTTGGGACCGACGATGCCGGTCATGCCGGGTTCGATGACCAGGTCCGTGGCATCGACGAAAGACTTGAAACCCGACAGGCGGAGACGCGTGAACTGCACTGGGAAAGAACCTTTGGTGTACTGGGCTTTGAGGAGGTGCGGGCTTCGAGTGGCGAAGTGTCGGCTTCGAATGCCCCCACCCTAACCCTCCCCCGCTGGGCGGGGGAGGGGACAAGTTTTTGTACGGGAGGGTGGCGGCAGTCCCTCCCCCGCCCAGCGGGGGAGGTTAGGTGGGGGCAATTTTCAGGCGCTTACTTCAGCAACTTGTCGATCGCCTTGGAGAACTCCTCGAACGACTGGGCGCCTTCGATGCGGGCCTTGCCATCATTGAGGATGAAGGTCGGGGTGGCTTCGACCTTGTACTGGTTCTGGCCGGTCAGGCGGCTGTTCAGGATGGCGTCGGCCAACTCCTTGTTGGCGAAGCAGGCGTCGATGGTCTCCTGGCTCATGCCGGCCAGCTTGCCATACTGGGCCAGCGCCTTGCTCGGGTCGGCGGCGCGGCTCCAAGTCGACTGGCTCTTGAACAGCACATCGGTCAACGGGTAGTAGCGCTCGGCCGGCGCACAGTGGGCCAGCATGCTGGCGCTGAGCGCCGCCTGATCGAAGGGGAAGTCGCGGAAGATCAGCTTGGCCTTGCCGGTGTCGATGTAGGCTTCCTTGATCTTCGGCAGGATGTCGGTGTGGAAATGGGCGCAGTGCGGGCAGGTCATCGACGAATAGTCGAGGATCGTCACCGGCGCCTTGGGATCGCCCATGACGCGGTCGGCCATCATCTCCGACACCGGCGGCAGGGTGGCGGCGGCGCGGGCGGCCGACGGAGCCGTCACGGCGGTGCCAATGGCGACGGTGAAGCCGATGGCCAGAAGGCCGGCCAGCCCGAAGTACCTGCGTCCCAAAATTTTGCGGTTCACTTTGCCCTCGTTCCTACCAGATGTTGACGTATAGACAATCAGGCCCCGGCGCGTCCAGCAGGCCGACTAGCGCACCGCCCGTTTCGGCCGCGCCATCAGCGAGCGGCCGAAGCGTTCCAGGGTGGCGCGCAGTTCCTCGTCCTCGATGGCCGCGGTGGTGGTCGTGATGCCGATCTCCTCGTCCATCGTCAGGGCGCGCGGGCGCACCACCGGAGACGGGGTGGACGGCAGGGCCGCGTGGATCAGCTTGATCTTCGCCACCGCGCGATAGCCGAAGAAGCTGTTGATGCGCTCGATGATCTGCGGCTCCAGATGCTGCAGCTCCAGCGCGATGGCGCCCATGGCGCGGATGTGCAGGGTCGCCTCCTCGCGCTTGCCGCGGGGGAAGCTGAGCTTGTCGGGGGCGGTGCGCAGCGACAGCTGGTGGCCGACGATGGACGGCCAGTCGGTGATCAGCGCGCCGAAGGCAAGCCCGCGCTTGCCCAGCACCTTGCCGGCGACCTCCGGAACGGATTGGCCGATGCGACGCGGTCCGGTCATGCTCTGCGATCACTCCTGTACGGCCCCGGTTCAGGCACCGGTTCCGGGTCATGTGGGATGCCGGCACCCTAGCGCAAGCGTGGGCCGATGCCCAGCTTCCGACCAGAGACCGGACCGGCTCCCTTCCCCAGACGCTCCGGACCCTCTATTTCTTCCCATCATGATTCCAGATTCCACCAAGGCCGCCCGGCGGCTGTTGTCCTGGTACGACCGCCACCGCCGCGACCTGCCCTGGCGCGCCAAGCCGGACGAGACCGCCGATCCCTACCGGGTCTGGCTGTCGGAGATCATGCTGCAGCAGACGACGGTCCCCGCCGCAGCGCCCTATTTCCGCAACTTCACCGAACGCTGGCCGACCGTGCGCGATCTGGCGGAATCGCCGCTGGACGATCTGCTGGTGGCCTGGGCCGGGCTCGGCTACTACGCGCGGGCGCGCAACCTGCACAAATGCGCCCGCGTGGTGGCGGACGTTCATGGCGGAATCTTTCCGGACAACGAGGCGGCGCTGCTGGAACTGCCGGGCATCGGCGCCTACACCGCCGCAGCCATCACCGCCATCGCCTTCGGCCGCAAGGCCACCGTGGTGGACGGCAATGTCGAGCGGGTGATCGCCCGCATCTTCGCGGTGGAGGAGCCTCTGCCCAATGCCAAGCCGACCCTGCGCCGGCTGGCCGCAACCCTGACGCCGGAGTTCCGTCCCGGCGACTATGCCCAGGCGATGATGGACCTCGGCGCCACCATCTGCACCCCACGCAAGCCGAAATGCATGCTGTGCCCGTGGGCGGAGTATTGCGAGGCGCGCGCCGCCGGCATCGCCGAAAGCCTGCCGCGCAAGGTGGCCAAGGCGGAGAAGCCGACCCGGCGCGGCGTCGCCTATTGGCTGCTGAACCCCGACGGCGCCGTCCTGCTGCGCCGCCGGGCGGAGGAAGGGCTCCTGGGCGGCATGGCGGAGGTGCCCTCGACCTCCTGGGGACCGGAGTTGCCCGGCGAGGCCGCGGTGGCGGCGCAGCAGCCCCTGCCCGCCCGCTGGCGCCGGCTGCCCGGTCTGGTCCGCCATACATTCACCCATTTTCACCTGGAGCTTGAGGTGGTCGCGGCGCAGGCCGGGACCGACTGGCGGCAGGCCGACGGAACCTGGGTGCCGGTCGACCGGCTGGGCGATCATGCCCTGCCGTCGGTGATGGTGAAGGTGGTGCGCCACGCCCTTTCCAACGTGTGAGAAGGGCTCGCGCAGGATGGAGTGCCGATAAGAATGCTGCGTGCCGTGATCGCCGTCCTGTTCGTCCTGCTGGCGCTGTGCGGCGAGGTGCTGGCCGCGCCGCCCGAGAAAACGGCGGAGAAGAAGGCGGGGGTGGCGCTGGTGCTGGCGCTCGACGGCTCCGCCTCCATCACCACCGGCGACCTGGAATTCCAGTTGCAGGGCCATGCCGCCGCCTTCCGCGATCCCGCGGTGGCCGATGCGCTGGCTTCGGCCGGGACGCGGGTGACGCTGGCCGCCTATTCCGGTCCGAACAGCCTGCGGGTGCTGATCCCCTGGACGACGCTGGACAAGCCGGAGGATGCCGGGCGCTTCGCCGACCGGATCGACGCCCTGCCCCGCGGCTTCCAGGGCGACTCGACGGCGATCGGCAGCGCGATCCTGGAGGCGGCGAAGCTGTTCGACCACGGCGGCAAGGCGCCGAGGCAGGTGATCGATCTGGTTTCCAACGGCTTTTCCAACAGCGGGATCGATCCGGCCGACGCCCGAGACCGGGTGACGAAGCGCGGAATCATCGTCAACGGCCTCGCCATCCTCGACGAATTCCCCTGGCTGGAGGAGTATTTCGACGAAAGCGTGATCGGCGGGCCGGGCAGCTTCGTGAAGAGCGCCATGGACAAGGACAGCTTCGTCGCCGCCCTGCGGCAGAAGCTGATCCTTGAAATGGTGGCTCTGCCGGATCAAATGCCAAGCCTAAGCGTCGCCACGCGATAGGCGGCCGATAACAAGTTGAGGAGCGGGACGAGTGGAGCGCGTCGATTTTCTGGTGGTCGGGGCCGGCATCGCCGGGGCGTCCGCCGCCTATGAGCTGGCCGCACAGGGCCGGGTGCTGGTGCTGGAGCGCGAGTCGCAGCCCGGCTATCACTCGACAGACCGGTCGGCGGCGCTCTACACCCAGACCTACGGTCCGGCACCCATCCGCGCCCTGACGGTGGCGAGCTGGGACTTCTACACCAGCCCGCCCGCCGGCTTCGCCGAGCACGACCTGCTGACGCCGCGCGGCGTCCTCATCATCGGCCGCGAGCATGAGATCGACCGGCTGGATGCCGAATTCGAGCAGGGCCGCCGCCTGACCCCGTCGGTTGAACGCTATGACCGCGAACAGGTTCTGGCCCGCGCGCCCTTCCTGCGCCCGGACTATGTCGCCGGCGGCGTTTGGGAGCCGGACGCCCGCGACATCGACGTGCATGCCCTGCACCAGGGCTATCTGCGCGGGCTGAAGGCGCGCGGCGGCCGGGTGGTGACGGATGCCGAGGTGCGGACGCTCACCCGGCAGGATGGGCTGTGGGTGGCCGAAACCAGCGCCGGCAGCTTTGCCGCGCCGGTGGTGGTGAATGCCGCCGGCGCCTGGGCGGACGAGCTGGCGAAGCTGGCCGGAGTCGCCACCGTCGGGCTGGTGCCGAAGCGGCGCACCGCCATCACCTTCGATCCGGTGTTCGAGGATCCGGCCGACAAGACCGGGCTGGACGGCTGGCCGATGGTGTCGGACGTGGCCGAGACCTTCTATGTGAAGCCGGATGCCGGCCGGCTGCTGGCCTCCCCCGCCGACCAGACGCCGATCGAGCCCTGCGACGTGCAGCCCGAGGACATCGACGTCGCCGTGACGGTGGACCGGCTGGAGCAGGCCTCGCGCTTCTCCGTTCGCAGATTGGCCCACCGGTGGGCAGGCTTGCGCAGTTTCGTCGCCGACAAGGTGCCGGTGGTGGGTTTCGCGCCGGATGCGGAGGGCTTCTTCTGGCTGGCGGCCCAGGGCGGTTACGGCATCCAGACCGCGCCGGCCATGGGTCGGGTGGCGGCGGGGCTCGTCACCGGCCGCGGCCTGCCGGAGGATGTGCGGGCATTGGGAGTAGCCGAGTCGGACCTGTCGCCGGCAAGGGCCCGATAAGGCAGGCTATGGTAGCCCGGCATCAGGACGGAGGAGGCGTGCGATGTCTGTGCGTCTGGTGGCGAAGGGACCTGTGGCACGGAGGGCGTTCGCCGTCCTGGCATTGGCTTCTGCCGGAGCGCTCGGCGGCTGTGCCAACCCTGCGGCGGACGAGGCGCTGGCGGCGCAGACCGCGCTGATCGGCATGTCCAAGGCGACGCTGCTGTCCTGCGCCGGGGTGCCGGAACGGCAGGCGACCGTCGGCAACCAGGAGTTCTTCACCTACCGCAGCTCCCGCATCGTCTCCTACCCCAGCACGCCGCCGATCGGCTATTATGGCGGCTGGGGATGGCCCTACTACGGTTACGGCTATGGCTGGCCGTCCTATGGTTATGAAGTCAACAGCTTCGACTGTGAAGCAACTTTCAGTTTGAGAAACGGTGTGGTCGAGCGCGTCGTATATGGCGGTGCCAGCGGCGGCTCCGCGCGACTTGGTCAATGCTATGCCATCGTTCAGAACTGCATGGCGCTGATCCCACAGCGGACAATCAAACCAAGCCCTTGATTTCCTTGTCCATGCGACAACTCGTCACTGTTGCATAGCTGCTGCAGAAGGAGAGGAAGGGTTGTAGCCCCCCTAGTACCCTTACACGGTGTCTGGTAATAGCTCCATCGGCTGATGCCACAGAACAGCAACAACGCATTGCCTGGAGCAGACCCCATGACCATCCTGTCGCGCGCCGCCGCCGCCCTGCTGGCGACCTCGGCCCTCGTCGCCATCGCTTCCCCGTCGCTCGCTCAGGACTTCAAGGGCAAGTCGGCCGGCGACATCGTCGTCCGTGCGCGCGGCCTGGCCGTGCTGCCGCAGGAAAAGGGCACGATCAACAGCCCGATCGGTGACATCGGCTCGGCCAAGGTCGGCAACGACTACATCCCCGAAGTCGACTTCTCCTACTTCTTCACCGACAACATCGCCGCCGAGCTGATCGCCGGCACCAGCCGTCACCGCGTGAAGGGCAACCTGATCGCCGGCGCCGGCGGCGTCACGGAAATCGGCAAGGTGTCGCTGCTGCCGCCGACTCTGACCGTGCAGTACCACTTCATGCCGAAGGAGCGCATCAGCCCGTATGTCGGCGCCGGCATCAACTACACCCTGTTCTACAACGAGGACGCGGCCAACAACCCGAACTCGGCCGGGGTGCGGATCACCGACACCAACTACAAGAACCGCTTCGGCTGGGCCCTGCAGGCCGGTGTCGACGTCGCCCTGACCGGCAACTGGTCGCTGAACCTCGACGTCAAGAAGGTCTTCCTGAAGACCGACGTGACCGCCAACGCCAACCTCCCCGGCGGCGGCGTCCTTCCGGTCTCCTCGAAGGTCACGCTGGACCCGTGGCTGGTCGGCGTCGGCGTCGGCTACCGCTTCTAAGACCAGTTTCCGGAATCAGTTCCGGACATCGGAAGGACGGCCTTCCCCATCCGGGGGAGGCCGTCTTTTTCTTTTTACCATCAGTCTTGCAGATTGTACGGTTATCCCCATGATTCCCCTACGGGGATCAACGGAAGGGAGGCCGTACCGCCATGCATGTTGCAGCCGTATTGAAGCGCAAGGGCAACCGGATCGTCTCCGCCGCGCCGGAAGACAGCGTTGCCGCCGTCACCCGCCTGCTGACCGAACACCGGATCGGCGCCGTGCTGGTGATCGATGAAGACGGGCAACCGGTCGGCATCCTGTCGGAACGCGACGTGGTGCGGGCCGTCGCCCGCGACGGTGCCGGCGCGCTGGACCGGCCGGCGGCAGACCTGATGACGCGGGAGCTGATCACCGGCACCCCCACCGACACCGTCGCCGACATGATGGCGGTGATGACCCAGCGGCGCATCCGCCATGTGCCCATCGTCGAGTCCGGCCGGGTCGTCGGCGTGATCAGCATCGGCGACGTGGTGAAGGCCCGCATCGACGATGCCGAGCTGGAGGTCGAGTCGCTGCGGGGCTATGTCGCCGGCATGGGGTGAGGCGTTCCACACCGCCTGAAACGCAAAACGACCCGCCGGAGCGCTCCGGCGGGTCGTTTCATTCTGTTCGGGAAGAGCGGCGTCAGGCCGAATGCGACTGCGGGAAGGCCATCGCCGCCTGAGTGCGGTTGCGAACGCCCAACGACTTGAAGATCGCCGTCATGTGGATCTTCACCGTCCCTTCGGACAGGCCCAGTTCATGGGCGATCTGCTTGTTCGACTTGCCTTCGCGCAGGCGGTCCAGAACCTCGCGCTGACGCTGGGTCAGAAGCTGCTCCAGCTGCGGATCGGTCGGCGGGATCACGCCACCGGCACCGCGGTGGTCGGGCTCGGTCCCCTCGCGCAGAACCGTCGCCGGCACATAGACGCCGCCGGAGAAGATCAGGTCGAGCGCGCTCAGCATGATCTTCACGCTGGACGATTTCGGGATATAGCCGGCGGCGCCGTTCTCCAGCGCCTCCCGCACGTCTGCCTGTGCCTCCGACGCCGACACGACCACGACCTTGGCGTTCGGCTGCCGCTCGCGCAGCATGCCGATGCCAGAGAAGCCGGGCCAGCCGGGCATGCGCAGGTCCGTCAGGACAAGGTCATAGGCCTCATCCTTCGACGCCGCCATATCCAGAAGCTCGTCGAAATTGCTGGCCTCCGCAAAGGTAGCATTATCGCGAAGCTGCTCAAGCAGACGGCGAAGACCTTCCCGGAACAGGACGTGATCATCACCGATCAGGATCTTCATCGCTCAAACTCCCGCACCATGCCTGCCCCTCCGAAAGACGCCCCAAGGGCTTGAGAAAAGGAGGGGGCTGTCGCCACCCGCATATTCCCTAAAATCCAAAGGATATAGCAGGCACCGGCCGAACGTAATCTCTATTGAGATGTAACACGCAGGGACGAGGACCGACAACCGGAAATTAACTTTTGTCACCGCTCCGATGGCCTAGCGGACGGAGGCAACACTTCCCGGGAGTGATATTTCTAAAGCGCTATGACAATTTTAGGTCAATATGCGAATGCGTCACTGGATCTTGAAATATCTAAAAAAATGCCGGCCGGCACCAATTTCTGGCACCGGACCGGCTTTGAAGTTGCGCGCCCCGGAGGACGATAGGACGCGGATCGACAGGTCTGTTAGAAAGCGGCCTCTTCCAGTTCCATCAGCGGCTTGGCGCCGGCGGCGATGGTGATGAACAGGCTGTTCGTCTGCGGCAGCAGCTTGGTCATATAGAAGCGGGCGGTCTTGATCTTGGCCTCATAGAAGGCGGCGTTGCCTTCCCCGGCCGCGAGCCTGGCCTGCGCCTTCTCCACCATGGTCAGCCAGCTCCAGCCCAGCGCCACCAGACCGAACAGGCGCAGGTAGTCGCTGGCGGCGGCACCCGCCTCCTCCGGATCCTTCAGGCCCTTCTGGGCGATCAGGGCGGTGGCCTGCTGCAGCTTGGCGAAGGCCTTGGCCAGCGGCATCACGAACTCGCCCAGCTCGTCCTTCTCCATCGCCGTCTCGATGTCGCGGCCGACGGGGTGGAAGAAGTGGCGCAGCAGGCGGCCGATGTCCTGCGGCAGCTTGCGGCCGACGAGGTCGAGCGCCTGGATGCCGTTGGTGCCCTCATAGATCTGGCAGATGCGGGCGTCGCGGACATACTGCTCGACGCCGGTCTCCCAGATGAAGCCGTGGCCGCCATGGACCTGCACGGCGATGTTGGCCGACTCGAAACCGATGTCGGTGAACAGCGCCTTGACGACCGGCGTCATCAGCTGGACGAACTCGTCGGCGTCGCGGCGGGTGCGGGCGTCGGCGTGCTTTTCCGCCACGTCGAGCTTGTAGGCCGTCAGGGCGCCCAGGGCGCGCGCACCCTCGGTGAAGGCGCGGGCGGTCAGCAGGTTCTTGCGCACGTCGGGGTGGACGATGATTGGATCGGCCGGCTTGTCCGGCGCCTTCACCCCCGACAGCGACCGGCCCTGGAGCCGCTCGCGGGCGTAGTTGACGGCGTTCTGGTACGACACCTCGGACAGGCCCAGCCCCTGGATGCCCACGGCCAGACGGGCCGCGTTCATCATCACGAACATGGCACGCATGCCCTTGTGCGGCTCGCCGACCAGCCAGCCGGTGGCGTCCTCGAAGTTCATGACGCAGGTCGACGACGCCTTGATGCCCATCTTGTGCTCGATGGAGCCACAGGCGACGCCGTTGCGCGCGCCCGGCGTACCGTCGGCATTCGGCATGAACTTCGGCACCAGGAACAGGCTGATGCCGCGGGTCCCGGCCGGGGCGTCCGGCAGGCGGGCCAGTACCAGATGCAGGATGTTCTCGGTCAGGTCATGCTCGCCGGCCGAGATGAAGATCTTGGTGCCGGTGATCTTGTAGCCGCCCCGTTCATCCGGCACCGCCTTGGTGCGGATGATGCCGAGGTCGGTGCCGCAATGCGGCTCGGTCAGGCACATGGTGCCGGACCAGGTGCCGTCGACCAGCTTGGGCAGGAAACGCTGCTTCAGCTCGTCCGAACCATACATCGCCAGCGCGTTGTAGGCGCCGAGCGACAGGCCGGGATACATGCCGAAGCTGAGGTTGGCGGAGCAGATGAACTCCTCCAGCATGATGTTGACCAGCTTCGGCAGCCCCTGCCCGCCATAGGCCGGGTCGCAGGCCAGCCCCTGCCAGCCGGCCTCGATATAGGTGGTGTACGCCTCCTTGAAGCCCTTGGGCGTACGGACCTCGCCATTCTCGAAATGGCAGCCCTCGCCATCGCCGGACTGGTTCAGCGGGAACAGCACCTCCTCGCACAGCTTGGCGCCTTCCTCCAGCACCTGTCCGACGAGTTCCGGCGTGGCGTCCTCGTAGCCCGGCAGGGCCGACAGCTTGTCCAGACCGATGATTTCGTCCAGGACGAAGCGCACATCCTCAAGCGGAGCCTTGTAGATCGGCATCTCTCGTTCCTCCCCCTCAGTTCCGCAGCGGCTTGCCGGTGAGCAGCATGTGCTCGATCCGGTCGATGGTGCCGCCGGTGCGCACCAGACCCATGAACGCCTCACGCTCCAGGCGCAGGACATGGTCCTCGCCGACCGGCTTGGAGACATCGGCCTCCTCGCCGCCGCTCAGCACCTCGGCCAGGGCGGCGCAGACCACCTTGTCGTGCGGCGTGACCTTGCCCTGCAGGGCGAAGCCCTCCACCGCCAGTTCCATCGCCGCCTTGGCGCTGGGGCCGGGCAGGACATAGGCCGTGGTCTTCTCCGGCGGGGTATAGTTGGCCGCCAGTTCCAGCGCCTTGGCCTTGGCGTCGGCCAGCAGGCGGTCGCGGTTCATGGTGATGCCGTCGGTGGCGCGGAAATACAGCAGTTCCTTGGCCTCGGCCGCCGACTTGGCGACGGTGGCGGTGCTGATGATCTCGAAAGCCTTGGCGATACCCGGCATGGGCCCTCGCGGCGCCTTTGGGTTGGCCTGATGGCGGGCCAGCATCTCGGTGCAGCCGCCCCAGGCCGGGATCAGGCCGACGCCGACCTCAACGAGGCCGACATAGGTCTCGGCATGGGCCTGGACATGGTCGGAATGCAGCAGGATTTCGCAGCCGCCGCCGAGCGCCATGCCGCTGGGCGCCGCCACCACCGGGAAGGGCGCGTATTTCAGCGCGCGGTAGGTGCGCTGGCCACCCTCCACCATCTCCTCGATCTGCGGCCACAGGCCGATGTTCAGCGCGAACAGGGCGAGGCCCAGATTGGCGCCGACCGAGAAATTGTCGGCCTCGTTGTGGATGACCAGCGCCTTCCAGTCGCCCTTTCCGTCGCCGATCAGGCGCATGGCCTTCTCGTAGGCGGCCATGATGTCGGCGTCGACCGCGTTCATCTTGCTGGTGAACTCGACGCACAGCACGCCGTCGCCGATGTCCCACAGGCTGGCGGAGCCGTTCTTCCACACCGGCTTGCCGGCGGCGCGCTTGATGTCCGACAGCAGCAGCACGCCGTCCGGACGCACAACAGTGTCGTAGACGCCGGCGGTGGTCAGGTGCTGGAGCTTGCCGCCCTCCACCCGGTAGAAGGGGCGGCCGGCGGCGGTCTCGACCAGCGCCGGGACCGGGATCCCTTCGGAGCGGCACAGCTCGGCGAACCACTCGGTGCCCAGCCGGTCGATCAGCTCGAACGGACCCTGCTTCCAGTTGTAGCCGAGCCGCATGCCCTCATCGACGGCGACGATGCTGTCGGCGATCTCCGGCACCAGGCTGGCGGCGTAGGCCAAGGTCTGCGCCAGGACGCGGCGGGCGAAACGGCCGCCCTTGTCCGGATGCTCGCACAGCTTGCGCAGGTCGCGGCCGGCGGCGGACACGCTGTCCAGCCGGGCCTTTTCCGACGGGGCGTATTCGCCGGTCTGGAGGTCGACCGACTCCTTCACCTTGCCGCCGCCGGCCTTGTTGATGCGGTAGAAGCCGCCCTTGCCCTTGCGGCCGGTATAGCCCTCCGCGATCATCTTGGTGATGACCGGGTGTTCGCGCATCTGGCCGCGATAGGCGTCATTGGCCGGCAGGGTGGCCGACATGCTCTTGGCGATGTGCGGCATCAGGTCGAGACCGACGAGGTCCATCAGGCCGAAGACGCCGGTCTTGGGGATGCCCATCGGACGGCCGCCGACGGCGTCCGCCTCCTCCACCGTCAGGCCCAGATCGACCGCGGCATTCACCGCCGCCTGGATCCAGAAGACGCCGATGCGGTTGGCGATGAAGCCCGGCGTGTCCTTGCAGTGAACGACGCCCTTGCCGAGCCGGCGGTCGCCGACGTCGGAGATGGCGGCCAGCGCATCGGCGCGCGTGTCGGCGCCGCCGACGATCTCCAGCAGCCGCATGTAGCGCGGCGGGTTGAAGAAGTGGGTGATGAGGAAGTCCTTGGCGAACTGCTCGCTCTGGCCTTCGGTCAGCACCGCCAGCGGGATGGTCGAGGTGTTGGACGACACCACCGAGCCTGCCTTGCGCACCGGATCGATGCGCTTGTACAGATCGGCCTTGATCGCCGGGTTCTCGACGATGGCCTCGACGATCCAGTCGACGTCGGCCAGCAGATTCAGGTCATCCTCAAGGTTGCCGGGCGTGATCAGCTTGGCATTCTTGGGATGCATGAAGGGGGCCGGATCGGTCTTCAGCATCTTCGCCACGGCGCCCTTGGCGATGGCGCTGCGGTCGGCACCTTCCTTCGCAGGGATGTCGAGCAGGACGCAGGGGATGCCGGCGTTGGCGAAATGGGCGGCGATGCCGGCGCCCATCACGCCCGCACCGATCACGGCGGCGCGTTCGATCTTCATGGTCGTTTCCTCCCCGATCCCGTTCGTCAGACCGCTTCCAGGATGGTGGCGATGCCCTGGCCGCCGCCGATGCACTGGGTGGCCAGCGCGAACTGCTTGCCTTCGCGCTTCAGCAGGGCCGCGGCCTTGCCGGTGATGCGGGCGCCGGTGGCCCCCAGCGGGTGGCCGAGCGCCAGCGCGCCGCCGTCCGGATTGATGCGGGACGGGTCGATGTCGAGGTCGCGCATGCAGGCGATGGCCTGGGACGAGAAGGCCTCGTTGATCTCGATGATGTCGATGTCGTTGATCGACAGGCCGGCGCGGGCCAGCGCCTTGCGGGTCGCCGGGACCGGACCCAGCCCCATCAGCTCCGGCGCGCAGCCGGCGACCGCGACCGAGCGGATCTTCGCCAGGATCGGCAGGCCGTTCGCGCGGGCATACTCCTCCGTCGTCACCAGAACGACCGAAGCGCCGTCGGTCAGCGGCGAGGAGGTGCCGGCGGTCACCGTGCCGTCGGCGATGAAGGCGGGCTTCAGGCCCGCCAGCCCTTCGGCGGTGGTGCCGGGACGGATGCAGCCGTCCTTGTCGACCAGACCGGCCGGAGTCTGGATGCCGACGATCTCGTCAGCCATGCGGCCGGCGGCCTGGGCTTCCGCCGCCTTGGCGTGGGACGCGACGGCCAGCGCCTCCTGCTCGGCGCGGGAGATCGCGTATTTGCGGGCGACATTCTCCGCCGTGATGCCCATGGAGCAGTAGGCTTCCGGATAGGAGGCCTTCAGCGCCGGGTTCGGCATCGGGTTGAAGCCCATGATCGGCACGCGGGTCATCGACTCGACGCCGCCACAGATGAACACCTCGCCGGCGCCCATCTGGATGGCGCCCGCCGCCTGATGGATCGACTGCATGGAGGAGCCGCAATAGCGGTTGACCGTGGTGGCCGCCGCGGTCTGCGGCAGCTTGGCCAGGAAGGAGATGCTGCGGGCGACGTTCAGCCCCTGCTCGCCCTCGGGGAAGGAGCAGCCGACGATGACATCCTCGATGTCGTCGGTCTTCAGGCCGGTGCGTTCCACCAGCGCCGCGATGACGCGGGCCAGCAGATCGTCGGGGCGGACCTTGGTCAGCTCGCCCTTGTGGGCGAAGGCGAAGGGCGAACGGGCATAACCGGCGATGACGACCGACTTCATGAGTGCTTCTCCTCCATGTCCTGCGTCTCCGTGATGCCGTTGCGGCGAAGATGCTCGGAGATCTGGGTGTCGATGGTGCACAGCTCCGACAGCGTCTGTTTGACGTCGGCAAGCTGCTGTTCAAGCGCGGAAATCCGGCGGCGCGCGATCGTGCGCATGTAGCGCATCTGTTCGATCTGGGCGTCGTCGGTGTCGTAGAGGTTCAGGAAATCCTTGATCTCGGCCAGACTGAAACCCAGCCGCTTGCCCCGGCAGATCAGCGCCAGCCGGGCGCGGTCGCGGTGGCCGTAGACACGGGCGCCTCCAGGGGCGCTGCCGATCCGCTCGGGCGACAGCAGCCCCTCATCCTCGTAATGGCGGATGGTGCGGTGGGTCAGACCGAACTCCCCGGCCAGTTCGCCGATGGCGAGGCGCGGGCCGGACATCAGGTCGTCGCCCGCATCCTCCACGCCGTCCATCATGCCCTTGCCGACCGAAAGCCGATCCACGCTGTCCGCTCCCTTCCCTGACGTTTACGTAAAGGTAAGGTCGATGCCCCTTGCTGTCAACAGACTTGTTGACCATGCAAACCAGTTTGCCGAACCGGCGGGGAAACTGGTTGGCCTGAACTGTTCAGTCACTAACGGGTGCGGCGCGCCCGCGCAGTGACAGGATGCCACGCCCCCGCATGGGTGGCGGCTGTGGCAGGCTTTGCGGTGAGCGGACGCATCCGCCCATCTCCCCGGTCGATATGGGGATGGGGTGCGGCGCCGGACAGACGGCCAGAAGGCCGCGACAAATTTCAAGGTTTCGGGCAGATCGGGACAGGGGACAGGAGACAACCCATGTCGGCGCGCGCCATCGTATCGTTGGGCGTCTGGATACTGGCCATGGTGCTGATCGGCACCATGACGGTCGGCCTTGCATTGGCCTTCTACCTGCTGCTGACGCTGTCCTTCGCGGTGGTGGTCGCGGCCCTGACCCTGCTCGCCCGCCGGCGGGAGCACCACCGGGGCGAGCAGAGCTATCTTTAGACTTTCAAGACTTTAGGCATTCGAGGCGGACGGTGGCGCCGTTGCCGGCCCCCCGTCCGCCTTGCCTGCGTCACTCCGGCAGCACGCGCAGCCGGGATGCGGCGGTGCGGGCGGACAGATGGGGGCGCTGCAGGTCCTGAACCTGGGCGCCGGGGACCGCGAAGTCGCCGGGGGTCACGGCACGGACCAGATAGACCAGCCGGAATCGGGGGGCCGCCTTCGGCAAGTCGACGGCGGCGAGGAAGCGGTCGTCGCGGAACTCGACATTGCGAACGGCCGACAGGTCGCCCAGCCAGGACAGCTTGCCGAGCTGGCCGCTGTTGGCGAGGCGGACATTCTCGATCTCGAAGCCGGCCGGTAGCGGGTCGCTGACCAGCACCGAATGGTCGAGCGGATCGCCGGCCTCGCCCTCCAGGGTCACCACCAGCAGGTCGTTGTGGCGGATGCCGGCCGGATCGACCGGACGGCCGGCCATGTCGAACAGGCGGCGGCGGATGGTCATCCCCTGCTCCTCCGCGCCGGCCGGCTGGTCGGGCACACCGGCGACGGACACCGTCTGCCGGACCTCGCCGCCGAGATTGCGGATGGCGGGCGGGGCGGCCGGGTCGACGGGCAGGATCTGCGGCTTGGCGTTCTCCACCGTCTGGTCGCCGATGGCGAGCTTCATCGGCGCCGCGCGGTCGATCAGCGCCTTGGACGCCAACAGCAGCCAGGCCTGCTCCTGCGGGTTGGTGGTGCGGACGGCGGCGAAGGTCTTGGCCACCCGGTCAGCCGCCTGGAAGATGCGGTCACGATCCACCGCCCCGCTTTCGGCCATCAGCACCACCACGCCGGCCTCGTCGCGCAGGGAGGAGCCCTGGTCGCGCAGGCTGGCGGTGACCATGCGCGCGCCGGTCAGCTTGGAGAAGGCCTCCGTCGCCCCCGGCTGGTCGCCCAGCACGGCGGTGGCGGCGGCGATCTGCGCCCGGCCGAAGTCCGTCTGCAGCCGGTCCCAGTAGTTCTCGCGGAAATAGCGCACGGCGCCGGCGTCGATCATCTTCGCCCGCGCCAGCACATAGAGCGCATAGGCGCGGCCCGGCAGGTCGGCGGTCTCGACCCAGGCGTTGTCAATGGCCTGCTTCAGCCAGTCCAGACCCTTGCGATAGGGCTGGTCGGGGACGCGGTAGCCCGCCGCCTTGGCCCGGCCCAGCACATCGACGGCGTAGGCGGTCAGCCAGGGATCGAGATCTCCCTTCGGCGACCATGCGGCGAAGGCGCCGTCGAGCCGCTGGAAGGTCAGCAGCCGGTCGACGCTGCGCTGGACACGGGCCTGGATGCGGTCCTCCGGCGCGATGCCGAGGCCGGCAGCGACGTCGCTCATCGACAGCAGCGGCAGGATGCGGCTGGCGGTCTGCTCCGCCCCGCCCGCTGCCGCACGGTCGAGCGCGAAAAGAAGACCCGCCACGTCGAGGTCCGGCAGGGGCGCGACGACCGCTCCGACCGACAGGGTTTCCGGCCGCAGGCCGGCAGTGAGGTCGGCGGGGATGGTCAGGCTCTTGTCGGTCGGCAGCGCAGCGGTGTTGCGGCGCGACACCGGCGGGGTGGCCGGGCGGACGGTCACGTCCCAGCGGCGGGTGACGCGGACGCCCTCCGGACCGGTGACGTCGAGCGTGACATGGCCCGACCCGACCCCGGTGGCGGTCAGCACCCGGCCGGCCGTCGCCCGCTTGCCGCGCGCCAGCTTTGGAACGGCCAGCTCATTGCCGGACTCCGACTGGGCTCCGGACTCAGACTGGACGATAGCGACGGCGCCCTCCGCAGTCAGGGTCATGGTGTAATCGCCGGACGGCCCATTCAGGTTGTCGAGCGACAGCAGGACCTGCGCCGAGTCGCCGGGGGCGAGGAAGCGCGGCAGCACGGCGTCGGCGACGACCGGATCCCGGACCAGCATCTGGCTCTCGGCATGGCCCATCCGCCCCTCGCTCCAGGCGACGGCCATCAGGCGCAGGCGGCCCTGGAAGTCGGGAAGATCGAAGGGGACGGAGATCTTGCCGCCGGCCCCGATGGTCTGGATGCCGGAATAGAGCGAGACCACCCGTTCCGACTTGGGCGGCACCAGCCCGGCGATCTGGCGCAGGCGCGGCGTCGGCTGGGCCGGCGGACGGGCGGCGTCCAGGCTGGCCGGATCGATCAGGCGGCCATAGGAGTCGCGCAGCTCCACCCTGAGCGGACGCTTGCGCAGATAATGGCGGGCCGGATCGGGCGAGGGCTGGTCGGTCAGCTGCATCACCGATTCGTCGACGGCGGCGACCGTGACGAAGGCCTGCTTGCCCTCGGCGACGCCGTCCACCGTGATGTCGGCGGTCATGGCGCGGCGCGGCTCCGTCTCCGCCGGGGCGGAGAGGCGGACGTCGAGGGTCCGCGGCGCCTTGTCCATCGCCAGCCAGGCGAGGCCGACGGCACGGCGCGGAGGCTTCTTCGACTGCGGGTCGGAGGTGGCGAAGGCGGTTGCCAGCACATGGGCTCCGCTGGTCCAGCCCTGCCCGACCGGGATTTCCAGGAACGCGCCCTGGGTGCCGATGGCGCGGGTGACGGCATAGGAGACGCCGCGGTCGGCCACGGCAACCAGAACCTGACTGTCATAGGGCGGCTTGACGAAGACCCAGGCACTTTCCCCGGCACGATAGGCCGGCATCATCACCGAGACGTCGACGGAGTCCGGCCGCTCGCCGGCGGTCGGGGTCATCCACCAGCCGGCGGCGAAGCGGAAGCTGCTGGCGACGCCGGTCTTGGGATCGAACACCTCCAGCCGGTAGCGCCCGGCGGTCACCGGGGTTTCGACCGGGACGGGCGCGCCGGCCTGGGCCGATAGCGAACCGCCGGTCACCCGCTGGTCCTTCACCGTGACCTTGTAGTCCCAGCGGCCGTTGGCCTCGTACCAGGAGTAATCATACTCCTCCTCGAACAGCTCGTAGGAGAGGTCGGCGTGGTCGGTCGGCTTGCCGTCCGGGCCGACGGTGATGACGTCGAAGCCGGCGGTCGCCCCCTCCGGCACGCCGTCGCCTTCGAAGCGCGGCTTGATGCCGATGGCGAAGGACTGGTGGCGCACCGGCAGCACGAAGTCACGGCCGACCGGACGGCCGCCGAGGTCGAACAGGGTGGCGCGCACCACCGCCTCCAGCGGGCGGGTGCTGTCGGGCGGGCGCGGCAGCTTGACCTTCAGGCGGGCCGAGCCGTTGGAATCGGTGATGAAGCCCGGCAGATCGGCGCGGGCCGGCTTCACGTCCTCCTGAACCAGACCGAAATGATAGCCCGGCAGGTTGGGATAGGGGTTGGCGGCGGCACGCAGCGTTACCGTCAGCTCGCCCGGCAGGCCGGAAGCCGGCGCGCCGTAGAGATAGTGGCTGTCGAGCGCGATGTCGGCCTCGCCGTCGGACGCCAGCACCGTCGTCGGGGAGGCGAGCGCCACGTCGAGCCGCGGCGGCACGAAATCCTCCAGCAGGAACTCGGCCTTGCCGATGGCCGGGCCGTCCGGCTCGGCATGGGCGGTGACGATCCAGTTGCCGGGATAGGCGTTCATCGGCAGGTCGATGCGGGTGGCATAGCCGCCGGCCCCGCTGTCGGTCAGGCCGCGCCGCTCCACCTCGAAGCCGTCGGGGCGCAGGACGCGGATGGTCAGCTGCTTGCCGGCGGGCGGCGGATTCAGGTCGGCGTCGCGCAGCAGTGCGGTCAGCTGCACCGTCTCGCCCGGCCGGTAGATGCCGCGCTCGGTGTAGAGATAGGCGTCGAGGCCATTGGCCGCCGGGCGGACGACGGTGGCGGGCTTGTCCGGCGTGTCGGCCGGCGGAGCGCCGCCGGCGGTCAGGTCGAGAACGGCGAAGTCGCCATCGCCGCGCGCGGCGAACAGCGCCTGCACCGGCTCCGTCCCGGCGGCGCGCAGGGCCGCGAGGTCGAAGCGGCCCAGCCCATCCTCGCCGGTCTGGACGCGGCCCAGCTCCGTGCCGTTGCGGGCGACCAGACGCAGTTCCACCCCGGCGGCCGGCGCGGCGCTCTGGACCGAGCGGGCGAAGACCACCAGCGAATCCTCGCCGAGGATGGTGTTGAGGCCGAGGTCGGAGACGACGAACCACTGGGTCGCCTTGCGGTCCCAGCCGCCCGGCTTGATCTCGTCCGCGCCGGCGACGGCGACATAGACGCCGGGCTCCAGCTTGCCCAGCACGGCGTCGATCGGGAAGGCGGTGGTGACGGTGCGGTTCGGCTGGTCGCCGATGCCGATCTCGCCGCGCCACACCTCCTGGCCCGACTTGTCCAGGATCTCGCCGATGTCGTAGTCGGTCATCTGCTGGGTGATGCGGCCGAAATAGATCTTCTCGACCAGCGCGCGGTCGGCGATGCGCAGCACCTGCAGCTTCGCCCGGTCCAGGTTGATCGAGCGCAGCGGCAGGCCGTCCGACCCCACGCGCGGCAGGATGTAGCCGGCGCCGCGGAAGGCGAGCGAGGGCTTGCGGTTGGGCACCTGCACCTCGCGGGTGTCGGCGGCCGGCAGCCGCTTGCCGTCGGCGCCGGGAAGCCCGTCCTTCAGCGTGACGCGGTAGGTCTCGCCATGGTGCAGCCCCTCGACGCAGAGCGTGCGGTCGCGGGCGATGGCGGCGCCGTCCACCGCCGGCTCCACCGCGACATAGTCGCGGTAGTTGACGGCGCGCGAGCGCTCCAGCCGGTCGGTGAAGGTGAAGCAGGCCTGCGGCGTATCGCGCTCCGCCACCACCTCGACGCTGGAGACGCCGAAGGGCACCGGCTCGGCCGGGGGATCGGCGGCGAGGGTCTGGGATGCGGTGAACGTGCCGGAGCACGCGACAAGAACGGCACAGACACGCGCCAGCGCACGCAACATTCTGGACAGGCCCCAATTCCGCGGGTGGGTCCGGAAGCACACGGCCGGGGACAGCCCTGGCGTCGGCTCGGACCTGGACAAAACCGGCGCGGAGTATGCCCAAGCGGCGGGGGTTTCGCCATGGCTTTGCGGCACCGCCGCGAAGATCGCCCAGGTTGCGGGCCGGATCGGCAACGGACCTGTGGATCAGGCCGCGAATTCCAGGGTGATCTGGCTGCCCTGGCCGGGGCGGCTGTCGATGCGGAGGCTGCCGCCATGCGCCTCGATCAGCGACTTGACGATGGGCAGGCCGAGACCGGTGCCGCGGCCGGGATGGGTGGTGAGGGCGGAGGTCTGGCCGAAGGGGATGGAGGCCTGGCGCAGTTCCTCCGCCGTCATGCCGATGCCGTTGTCGGTGACGCGGACGATACAGCGGCCATGGACACCGCGCCCGATGCTGACCAGCACGCGTCCGTTCTCCGGGGTGAATTTCAGGGCGTTGCCCAGCAGGTTCAGCAGCATCTGCTTCAGCGCCCGCTCGTCCGCCCGCACCAGGGTCAGGGCCGGCGGGCGGTTGATCTCCAGCCGGATCGACTTCTGCTCCGCCTGGGGGGTGACGATGCGGATGGCCCATTCGGCGGCTGCGACGGGGTCGACATCCTCCATCAGCAGGGCGAATTTCCCGGCCTGCAACCGCGACAGATCGAGGATGTCGTCGATCAGCGTCAGCAGATGCCGGCCGGAGGCATGGATGTCGCCGGCATAGTCGGCATAGCGGTCGCCGGCATCGGGCCCGAACATCCGGTCCTTGATGATCTCGGAAAAGCCGATGATGGCGTTCAGCGGCGTCCGCAGTTCGTGGCTGACGCGGGCCAGGAAATCGCGGTTGACCGCCAGCGCCTCCGCCAGCCGTTCGGCATTGCGGTGCTGGACCAGCAGCAGGGCGGCGACCAGCAGGACCGAGACGCTGAGCAGGGCTGCGATGATCCGCATCTGTCCGCGGAAGCCGGCGACCGCGGCTTCGAGGTCGGTCACGGCGATGCCGACGCTGAGGATCAGCGGATAGCCTTCCACCGGGCGATAGGCGTAGGCGCGTCGAAAGCCGTCGGCGATGCTGTCCTGCCAGTAGATGCCGGTCGGCGACCGCCGCGCCGCCCCCCACAGGGCCGAGCCGGAAATGGACAGCCCGATGGCGTCCTGCCCGTCCTTGGAGCCGCGGGCGCGGATGATCCGGTCCAGCCCGACCAGGGTCACCACCCCGTTCCGGCCGACATCGGCCTGCCGGTAGAAGCCCGAGAGATGGCTGGGATCGACGTTGGCGACCACCACCCCGGCGAAGCCGCCGGCCGCATCGTCCAGGCGGCGGGACAGGCGCAGCAGCGGCCGGCCGGCCGCCGATCCGGTGGAGGGCGGACCGACCGTCATCCGGTCCCGCCCCTCCATCCGGTGATAGGCGAGCAGGGCCTCGTCCTCCAGCTTTTCGGGGGGACCGCTTCCCTGACTGCGGAAGAGTTGGACGCCTCCGGGGCCGAAGACCGAGACGTGATGGATCAGGGCGGTGTCATAGAGCCCGTCGTCGACGATGCGGCGGGCACGGGCCAGCCCGCCATCGGCATAACGCTCGGCGAAGGAGCGGAGCGTGGTGTCGACATCGTGCAGGGTGCGGCTGGTGCTGCTTTCATAGGCGCGCGCCGTCGCCTCGGCATTCGCCAACGCGTCCCGCGTCTGGGTTTCCAGCATGGAGGCGGCCATCACGACGTAGCCGACCCACACACCGGCAATGGCCAGGGCGGCGGCCGTCAGGACGCAGGTCCGGAAGGACGGCGTCCTGATCGCCGGGAACCAAAAGGTCGGGAGACGTGGCATGACCTGCGCTCCGCCGTTCCACCGCTTCCCCGCCGGCTCACTGCAGCGGGCGACGGCCGGCCGTGGAATGACCAATCATCGCACCGACAGGTTAAAACTTGCCGAACATCCTGATAATCAGCGCAGGCAACTTTACTGCACGCAACGCATTATTCGCTTACGAAGCGTTTCCGCAGCCGGTCGATGGCCTCGTCGAGCACTTCATCGCGCTTGGAGAAACAGAATCGCACGACGTTGGTCGGCGCATTCTCCACGAAGAAGGCGCTGACGGGAATGGCGGCCACCTTCGCCTCGGCCACCAGCCAGCGGCAGAAGGCCTGATCGTCGCCGTCGAAGCCGAAGCGGGAAATGTCGGCGGCGACGAAATAGGTGCCGGCGCTGGGCAGCACGTCGAAGCCGACCGAGGCGAGACCGGCCGACAGCCGGTCGCGCTTCGCCTGCAGCCCGGCGGCGAGCCCGGTGAAATAGCCCTCCTCCTTGCCCAGCCCGAAGGCGACGGCGGCCTGGAGGTTCGGCGGGGTGGTGAAGGTCAGGAACTGGTGGGCCTTCGCCACCGGCTGCAGCAGGTGCGGGGCGGCGGTGACATAGCCGACCTTCCAGCCGGTCAGCGAGAAGGTCTTGCCGGCCGAGCCGATCTTCAGGCAGCGGTCGCGCATGCCCGGCAGGGTCATCAGCGGGATGTGGCGGCGGCCGTCGAAGACGATGTGCTCGTAAACCTCGTCGCAGACGGCCAGCGCGTCATGGCGCTGAACGAACTCGGCGATCAGTTCCAGTTCCGCCCGGTCGAACACCTTGGCGGCGGGGTTCAGCGGGTCGTTGATCAGCACCAGCTTGGTGCGGGGGGAGAAGGCGGCCTCCAAGTCGGCGCGGCTGAAGCTCCAGTCCGGCGCCTTGAGCGAGACGAAGCGCGGCACGCCGCCGGCCAGCCGGACGATCGGCAGGTAGCTGTCATACATCGGCTGGAACAGCACCACCTCGTCGCCCGGATTGATCAGGCCGAGCAGGCAGGCGGTCAGCGCCTCGGTCGCGCCGGAGGTGACCATCGTCTCGGTCTTCCAGTCGATTTCGAGGCCGTAGAAGCGGCCGGCATGGGCCGCCAGCGCCTGACGCAGGTCGGGGGTGCCCATCATCGACGGGTACTGGTTCCACCCGTTGAGCAGCGCGTCGGCTGCGGTCTGCAGCACGTCGGCCGGCCCGCGGTCGTCGGGGAACCCCTGGCCCAGGTTGATCGCGCCATGCTCCTCCGACAGGCGGGACATGACCTCGAAAATGGTGGTGCCATAGCTGGACAGGAGCGCGTTGCCCGACTTCACCGGAAGACCTCCTCATGCGAACGGACGCACAAGATGGCTGCTGCGGGGCGACGCTGTCCAGTGCCCGCTTCCGCAGGGCAGACCGCGGGCGGGCGGCAGGGTGACCGGTGAGGGGCCAACGAATCCTACAGAGCCGTATGAAGCGACGGAGACGGCCATGGTATGGCCGTTGCATACTCGGGTGCGTCTTTTCGTCCCAAGGAGTGAAGGTCCGATGTCATTGTTCTCCCGCTGCCGCGGCGCCGCCCTGTCGGCTCTGCTCCTGTTCGGGCTGACTGGTTCCCTGCAGGCCGCGGAGCCGATCAAGGTCAAGGTGTTCGTCGGCTCGATGTTCGAGATCGGCAAGAACACCGGCGACCGCGCCGGCGAGTTCCAGCACTGGTACGAACGCTACTGGCAAACGGCCGAACCCATCACGGTGCGGGGCGCGCTGAATCCGGTCTACTGCAACGCCGACGGCGTGTGCGGGTCGGTGCTGGGCATGGGCAAGGTCAGTTCCTCCGCCTCGATGCAGGCGATCCTGCTGAATCCGCAGCTCGACCTGTCGCAAGCCTATTTTCTGGTCACCGGCGTGGCCGGCACCCCGCCGTCACGCGGCACCATCGGCGAAGTGAACTGGGCGACCTGGGTGGTCGACTATGATCTGGGCCACCGCTGGGCACCGGAGGAAGGCAAGCCGGGCGAGCCGACCTTCATGCCGCGCAAGGGCTATGAGGCGGTCCGGCTGTTCCCGATGAACCCGGCGCTGGTGTCCTGGGCCATGCGCCTGACCGCCGACACGCCGCTGAAGGACAGCGACTCCGCCCGTGCCTACCGCAAGCGCTATCCGCAGGAAACCGCGCAACGTGCTCCTTTTGTAGGCACCGGAACGCACATGACCGGCGACACCTTCTTCCACGGTCCCGGCATGTCGGCCCAGGCGCAGTACATCGCCAAGCTCTACGGTGCGGACGACTACGTCATCACCGAGATGGAGGCGGCGGCAATCACGCTGGTCATCAAGCGGCTGCAAGGCTCCGACCGGGTGATGAGCCTGCGCGGGGCCGTCAATTTTGACCAGGGCAACCCGAACGAGACCACGCTCCAGCACCTGGACCCGAAACCCGGCGAGACCGCCGGCGGCTTCGCCGAAACGGTAGAGAATGTGGAACTCGTCGGGTCTCGCATGGTCGACCACATCGTCGGCCACTGGGACCAGTGGAAGGACGGCGTTCCGGCCCTGCCGGAACCGTAATAAGGGGGCGCCGTAAGCATCGTCCGGCAGTCCGCCCGCCCGACAAGCGCGGGCGGATCAGCCGCCGTGCATCTTGCGCAGGCGGCGGGCGCGCAGCTTGTTGCGGATGCGCTCGACCGGGCTGAACATGCGGGGATAACGGCGCTTGGACCGCACGAACAGGCGGCGGGCATCGGCGGAGTTGCGCAGCACCAGCACGCCACCCAGCAGCATCACCGGCAGCCCGCCCGGACCGGGCAAGGGGGCGAGCAGAATGCCGAGCAGGATGATGGTGCATCCGGCGCCGATCAGGGCCAGCTGACGCACGCGCGCGAAAGACAGCGTCTGGGCGGTATCGGGAGGACTCATCTGCGGTTCGCCAGGCTCCATGCTTTGCGTACGCCTGCATATGGGTCGGGAGAGGCGGGTCGAAAAGGGGCCCCACTCCTTTGCGGGAACCGGCTCCCTTTCCCGGGGCCGGAATGGGCGATCCTCAATGCAGCGTGCGCGCCGGTTCCGATGGGGCGCCGCGCAGGCGGGCGGGATCCAGGCGGCTGAGGGCGGCGTCGCGTTCCGCCGGTTTCGGCTCCCAGCCGAATTCGCGGATCAGCTGGTCACGGGCGGCGACGGCGCGGCGGGACAACTGGGCGCAGTCCTGGCGCGGCGGGCGGCAGCGGCTGTCGGCGCAGCTTTCCAGCATCAGGCGGATCATCCGCTCGCGCTTGGCGGCGTCGACATAGCCCATCTGGTCGAAATAGAGCTTGGTGAAGGCCAGTTCGGTGACGCGGGCGTGGGTCTTGCGGTCGCCGACGATCACCGCCGCCACCATTTCCACGCAGCGGCCGGCGAAATGCGGCAGCGGCGCCGTGCCGTCGTCGGCCCGGTCGAGCAGGCTGCTCGGCAGATCGACCAGCCGGCCGGTCACGTCCTTTACCAGATAGCGGCGCCAAACCGACATCTCCGCCTCCTGTCAGGCTCTAGCCCTGGGGAGAAGCCTACACCAGACGGAGGGAAGACGGAACTGCCCGTAGGTTACACAATGTCGTGAACGGACCTGATTTTCAGCGCGGCACCAGCGGCCAGAACAGGGCGATGGCGGCAGTGCCGATCACCACCACCATGATCGACAGCGGCAGGCCGAGCCGCCAGTAATCGCCGAAGCGGTAGCCGCCGGGACCCATCACCAGCGTGTTGCACTGGTGCCCGATGGGGGTGAGGAAGTCACAGCCCGCCCCGATCGCCACCGCCATCAGGAAGGCGTCGGGCCTGAGCCCCAGATGGGTGGCGAGGCTGGCGCCGATCGGCGCCATCACCAGCACGGTCGCGGCATTGTTCAGGAAGGGCGTCACCGCCATCGCCGCCACCATCATCATGGCGAGCGAGCCGATGGGCGGCAGCCCCTGCGACGCCTCCGACAGGAAGCCGGCGATCAGCTCGGTCCCGCCGGTGGTGCGCAAGGTCTCGCTGACCGGGATCAGCGATCCCAGCAGGACCAGGATCGGCCATTCGATGGCCTCATACGCCTCGCGCAGGCTGACCACCTTCAGCGCGGTCATCGCCACCGCCGCCCCGAAGAAGCCGATGGCGACGGGCACCAGCCCGCTGGCGACCAGGATGATGGTCAGGCCCAGAACCGCCACCGCCGCCGCCCGTTTCGGCGTGCGGCCGATGGCGAGGTTGCGTTCGGCCAGCGGCAGGCAGCCCAGTTCGGCCAGCGTGTCGGCCACGGCGGCCTGGCGGCATTGCAGCACCACCAGATCGCCCGACTGCAGGCGGACACGGCGCAGGCGCTGGCGGATCGGACGGCCGCGCCGGCTGATCGCCAGCAGGTTGGCGCCGAAGCGCTCGCGCAGGTTCACCTCCTCGATGCTGTGGCCGATCATGGCGGAGCGCTGCTCCACCACCGCCTCGACCACGGCGATGTCGTCCTCGTGCTCGACCCCCTCCTGGTCCTTGTCGTGCATCATGCGCAGGCCGGCGCGCTTGACCAGTTCGGCCAGCGCCGTGGTGTCGCCCTCCAGAACCAGGATGTCGCCGGCGAACAGCACCCAATGGGCGGACGGCACGTAGCGGCGGTAGTTCTCGCGCACGATGGCGGCGATGGTCACCTCGCCCTCGCCGAAATGCTCCAGCTCCGCCACGGTGCGGCCGACGAACTGCGACCCGGGGGGCAGCCGCGCCTCCGCCGTATAGTCGTCGATGTTGAAGGCCGGGCCTGCCCCCGCCGCCCTGCCCTTCGGCAGCAGCCGGTAGCCGATCGACAGGAAGGCGACGCCGAACACCGCGATCACCAGCCCGACCGGCGTGAAATCGAACATGTGGAAGGGCTGGCCCGTCATCTCCGCCCGGACGCGCGAGACGATGATGTTGGGCGAGGTGCCGACCAGCGTCATCAGACCGCCCAGCAGCGAGCCGAAGGCCATCGGCATCAGCAGCATCGACACCGGCGTGCCGGTGCGCCGCGCCACCTGCAGCGCTATGGGCATGAAGATGGCCAGCGCGCCGATGTTCTTGACGATGGCCGACAGCATGGTCACCGCGCCGGCCAGCACCGCCACCTGGGTCCAGACGCTGGTCATGCGCGTGGTCAGCGGGCGCATCGCCGCCTCCACCACGCCCGACCGGCCGACGGCGGCGCTGACCACCAGGGCAGAGCCGACGATGACGACGATGTCGTCGGAGAAGCCCTGGAAGGCCTCCTTTGCCGGCACGATGCCAGCCGTGACCGAAGCCAGCAGCGCCAGCATGCCGACGAGGTCGTAGCGCAGACGGTCCCAGATCAGCAGCGCGATCACCGCGCCGATGATTCCGAAAGATAACATCTGGTCGATGGTCATTGGCAGGGACAGCGTCCTTCCAGGCCTACACGATGGCCGGATCGGACAGGATGGATGCGGATCGGCGTCCGGTCAGCGCGCCGATCCCGACGCCTTCCCTTCCCCGCGGCCATTGCCCGACTTGCCGGATGCCTGCCCCCCCTTTTCGGGAGAGCGGGCATCCCGCACCAGCCGGCCACACTGTGGCTGCTCATCACTGCCTGGGTCAAGGAAGGGAAGCACGCTGGCCAGCGGCGTCAGCAGCACGCCCAGCGCCACCGCCGCCGCACCGCGCGCCGCCGACTCGGTGGGATCGACGCCGATGTCGGGGTTGCCCAGCGTCCCGCCGACCAGCACCGGGACATGGGTGGCGAAGACCTGCGGCGATTTGGCGTCGCCGACGATGCGCAGGTCCAGCGCCTCGTTGCGCAGGCTGATCCGCCCCTTGCCGGTGACCAGGGTTTCCGGCGTGTCGAGCACCAGCGCCTGGACCTGGGCGATGCCGTTCTCCACCGCCATGTTGCCGACCAGGCAGTTGAAGGGCATCGGCTTCGACCCGGAAATGGCGACTCCCAGCGTTTCCAGGATGTTGGTCTTCAGCCCCTTGACCGCGAGGCTGGTGATCCGGCCGCCGTCCACCGCGACGCCGATCTTGCCGTCGGAGGTCGCCAGCAGGTCGGCCACCGTCTTGCCGGTGCCGGCAAGCTGGATGCGCCCAGCCACCGTGCCGCCGATCTGCCCGGCCAGCGCGGTCTCGCTGAAGAAGGTCGACAGCTTCATGGCGCGGATGTCCAGGTTGGTGCGCATCGCCGGCACCTTGGGGCGGCCGTCCACCTGCACCGCGCCGGCGATCCGGCCGCCGCCGATTCCCAGCGACAGCGGGTCGAAATGCAGATCGCCGGCGTTCAGCCGGACCCTCATGTCGAGATCGTCGAGCGGCGCGAAGGGCGCCTCTACCCGCTTGCCGCGCAGGCGGACGTCCATGTCGGTGTTGCGCAGCTTTTCCACCGGAATCGGCGTCGCCGGGATGACCCGGTCCTTGCCGCGGGTCGGATAATCGTCGCTGCCGCGCGGGGAGGCGCCGACAAGGCCTGCAAGATCCTGCGCCGCCAGCCGTTTGGAGGTGAGGTCGGCCTTCACCAGCGGCCGTTCGCCGCCGGTCTTGACCGACAGATCGCCGGACAAATCGCTTTCGCCGACCTTGCCCGTCATGTCGCGGAAGGCCCAGAGGTCGCCCTCGCGCGACAGACGGCCGTCGATGGAATAGGGCCGGGTCTTCGGCGTCGGAATGCCGACGATGGGGAAGATCTCCGCCATGTCGGGACCGCTGAGCGCAACCGACAGATCGACGCCCTCCATCTTCACCGGTTCGGCGATGGAGCCCTCGATGTGGCCCTTGGTCTTGCCGACCGCGGCGTCGATCTTCAGCGGATAGGGCTTCGGGTCGTCGCGCAGGTACAACAGCGAGCCGCCGGCCGCCGCCAGGGTGAAGGGCTTGCCGGCGAAGCTGCCCTTGCCCTTCAGCTCCACCGTGTCGTCGTCGTTGCCGCCGGTCGCGGTGTTGATGGTGTTGTCGATGTCGATGTCGCTGGTGGGGTCGCGATAGCGGATGGTGCCGTCGGCGATCACCAGCCGCTCGATCACCGGGATGTCGCCCCGGTTGTCGGGGGTCGCGGTCTGCTTCGCCACCTCCTTCTCCGCATTCGGCGGGCCGAAGTTCCAGTTGGCCTCGCCCTTCTCGTTCTTTTCCAGGATCAGCTTCGGTCCCTGGAATTTCAGTTCCGGCAGTTCCCAGTCGCCGCGCAGCAGCGGCCAGGGGCGCAGCGTGGCGTCGAGAACCTTGATCTCCGCCATGGTCTTGTCCTGCGCCCAGTCGGCATTGGCGACGCGCAGCCCTTCCAGATGGATGCGGATCGGGTTGCCGAGATGGACGCGCAAGTCGCCGTCGATGGCGACCTCGCGGTTCAGCGCGGATGATGCATGGCGGGCGACGAAGCCGCGGGCATCGTTCCAGTCGAACAGCAGCAGCACCGCGCCGACCGCGACGACGACGAGACCGACGAGGCCGAGCAGCCCGTAGCCGATCCATTTGAACACCGATCCCGCCCCCGCTGCCATGCCGCCGTCCCTCCGCGCACCGTCCTTCTTCGACAACGGACGAACGGACGGAACAGTGAAGGCCACAGGCGGGGGGTACCGCGAGAGATCCGGGCGTACTGTCCAAAGGTGATATATTTCCGTTGGCGCTTATATTGGATTTAACGCAAAATTCAGCATCGCGGCGCCGTAATCACCCGATCATCCGGTTCCACCATTTCCAGCAGCCACGGCCGCAGACACGATGCGTTCCCTTACCAATTTCGCCCCGTCCACCTTCGAGGAACGCGGTGCCGCGGTGGCCTTCACCACGCCGGTGCTGGCCCAGACCCGCGTGCGCAAGGACAGCCGCGACCAGTTGGAGGTGCTGGTGCCCAACCTGTCGGAAGGGCGCGGCGTCTATGTGGTGCCGTGGAAGTCGCTGCCGCTGGCCTTCCCGATGACGGTGCACGACCGGATGCTGCACGAGTTGATCGCCAAGGCCGAGGGCTGTTCGCCCGACGACATCCGCAAGGCGGTGCTGGAGGCGGCGCGCTGCGGGCTAGCCGGCGGCGGGGCGGTGGCGGCGGCCGAAGCGGCGCTGGACGACGACGAGGAGCAGCGGCTTCTCATCAACTATCAGCTGATCGTCGAAGCGCTGAAGGCGGTCGGGCTGGAATCGACGGAGATCCTGCGGGTCGGCCTGACCTCCGCCGAGGGGCAGAAGCTGACGCGCGACCTGATGATGAAGGCGGCGCAACGTCTGGCGCTGGAGCCGACCGAGTTGTATGGCCGCATCGCCGAGTTGGCGGTGCTGATGGAGTCGATCGGGCTGGCAAGCTCGCCCAAGCCGGCGCGGCTGCGGCGGCTGATGCGCGACCTGCAGGGCTTCCGCGACAGCATGACCGACTGGGCGACCGACAACGTGTCGGAAGCGGCGCCTATCGGCGGATTCTGCGCCGAGGTGGCGGAACACACGGTCAACCATGCCCGCAACGTCATCGGCCAGCTCGATCAGGCGATGGCGTCGTTCGAGACCCTGCTGCGCCAGTGGGAGACCAAGCGGGCGCTGATCCGCAAGGCGTCGAGCCGGCTGTCCTGGCTGCTCGACGGCTGGGAATACCTGATCCTGCTGTGGACCGACGCGCAGACCCAGGACCGCCACAGCCAGGACATGGCCGTCCACGACATCTTCCGCGTCATCCCCCTGCTGCCGAAGGACGAGGGCCGTGCCGACCAGTCGATGATGGCGGACAAGCTGATCTCCAGCCACAAGCGGTCGGTGCGCGCCTATGTCGACTGGCGCAGCGGCCAGCTGGACGTCGATCTGGTCATGCGGATCGAGACGATCAAAGGGAAGGCGGCCTGACCATGGAGATGAGGGATCTGGTCGCGCTGGGCGACAAGCTGATGGACATCGACGAGGCCAAGTTCCGCCAGGTCGTCGGCCTGCTGGAACAGATGAACGACCATCCCGACATCCAGCGCACCATCGCCGTCATCCGCCCGCGGCTGGTCGAGCTGCGGCTGAGCCGCCGGCCGACCCTGAAGCGCCTGTTCTGCGACCCGTTCGAGGATTTGTTCGAAGCACTCGGCAAGGCCGACCCGGTGCCGCTGAGCGTGATCGAGCGGTCGCTGATGAACGGCCTGTGGCCGCTGGTCGAGGCGGAGATCGGCAAGGACCGGCTGCGCGCCTACCGCCCCGCCCTGGAGGAGGGGGCGGAGCATAAGGCGCTGCGCGAGACGTTCTGGACGGAATGCGCGGCGGCGGTGGCGAAGATCGCCGAGGGAGCGGTGGCCGGACATTTCAGCGAGCCGCTGGACCTGCGGATGAACCCCAACCGGACGCGGGCACTGGCCGACATCGCCGTCATCCTGTCCATCGCGTCCGAGGTGGCGGAGCTGAAGGCGGCGCTGTCGCCAAAGCCGGTGCCGAAGCTGCACGCCGACCATATCGAGGCGATCCAGGCCATCGGCCGGCGGCTGTCCCGCGTCCGGCCGGACGCGCTGAAGATCTTCGTGCTGCTGGCCGCGTCGCGGCTGACCAACCCGTCGGCGCTGCTGAGCGGACTGTGGGACATGGATCTGGGGCAGAAATCGGCCGACCGCGCCGCGCTTTTCATGTCGCTGAGCGGCACGGTCGTCGCCCAGATCGAGGACCGCTCGCGGGCGGGACAGAGCGCCGGGAATGCGGATCGCATGGCGGTGGCCGATCTGGCGCTCGACCTCGTCGCCACCCTGGACGCCACCCGCGCGGCGATGGAGCAGAGCCGCAACAAGGAGTTCGACCAGCGGCTGAAACAGGTCCGCAGCTCCGTCCACTCCATGGTGAAGACCCAGGTGCTGCAGGATGCCGACGCCGGCATCGTCTCGGCCATCGGCGCGCTGGATGACGGCGGCGACGTCCGCGAGGGACGGGCGCAGCTTGCCCAGGCGGAGAACCACGCGCGGGCGCTGCGCAAATGCGCGACCATCGCCGATTCGCTGGGGCTGCGCGGCGAGTTGCGCGAGATGACGCAGAAGACCACCGCCTCGCTGACGGAACGGGCGCAAAAGGAACTGGCCGGCCCCGCCGGCAACGCCCGCACCGGCTATACCGCCATCCGCATGATTGAGCTGATTGCCGGGCCGGCGGAAGCGAATAAGATCATGGACGGGATCATGAAAGGCGGCCGGCGGTGAGTGTGCCGGCGCCTTTCGGCTTAGGGGAAGCGGTGATGGGATCGGGATACACCGGGTGGGAACTGCCGGCCGACGAGCGCGGCCGCCTGCTGGCCCAGGTCCCGCCGCGCTATGAACGGCTGGTCGCCGACCATGTCACGCTGCAGTTCGGCGCCGGCCCGCAGGACCCGCTACCCACCGCCACGCTGGCCGAGGTGATCGGCTGCGCCGACGACGGCGAGGGGGTACAGGCGCTGGTCGTCGCCATCGACGGCACCAGCGACCGGCCGGACGGATCGACCTACCACATCACATGGTCGCTGGCCGATGGCCGACGGCCAGTGGAGGCCAACGACGTCATCGGCGACTATGGCTGGCGCCCGCTGGATCCGCTGACGGTCAGGCTGGTGCCGCGCTTCTTCGGGGGATGAGGGACCGCCTCACGGCACCTCCGTCACCCCTTCGGCCACCACGCCGCGCTTCACGCGCTGCTCGCGATAGACGATGAACAGGCCGCTGCCGATGATCAGCGCCGCCCCCACCCCCATGCGGGCGGTCGGCGCGGTGCCCCAGACGGCGAGGTCGAGCACAACCGCCCACAGGATCGACACATACTGGAACGGCACCACCACCGCGGCAGGGCTGAGTTGCAGCGAGCGGTTCATCATGGCGTGGCCGCCCAGTGCCGAGACGCCCAGCAGCCCCAGCAGGAAGAAGCCTAGCCAGCCCGGCGCCTGCCACGACCAGGGCAGCGCCGCCCCGCCGATCAGGATGCCGCCGACCATCTGGTTGCCGACCAGCGTCAGGCTGGAGGAGGAGCGCAGGACGCGGGTTGAGATGACGCCGCTGGAGAAGATGAAGGCGCCGACCAACGCCACCAGCGACGGCAGCAGGTCGAAGCGGCCGGTTGGATTCAACACGATGACGACGCCGACGAATCCGACCAGAACCGCCACCCAGCGGCGCCAGCCGACGCTTTCCCGCAGGACCAGCACCGACAGAGCGGTGACGATCAGCGGCGCCGACATGTAGATGGTCATCACGTCGGCCAAGGGCAGATAGCCGACCGCCCAATAGAAACAGGCGACGTCCACCGTCATCAGGACCACGCGCAGGATGTGCAGCGGCAGCCGGTCGACGGCGAAGACCGCGGCGAAGCCGTCGCGCCAGATCATCGGCGCCAGAACCGCCAGCCCGAACAGGCTGCGCACCGCGATCAGCATGGCGACCGGATGGTCGGCCACCAGCCATTTGCCGAGCGCGTCGTTCAGCGTGAACAGCGTCATGCCGCCCAGCATCATCAGGATGCCGAGGCGGGTGTCGGTCGCGGGGGCCGCGGTCATGGACGGGATCCGGGGATGGTTTGAGGGCGTGATCCGCAGGAGCAGGCCGGAGGCCTGGGCGGGCAGCGATTTTGCTGGATTGGCGGACGAACGCAACCCCCGCCCGGCGGGCAGGAGCGATGCGAAAATTCCATCGGCTGCGAGAGCCGGACCGTCAGCGGAAGGGCTCCGCCAGAACGGGCAGCCGGTTCGTCGCCTTCATCTCCCGCAGGGAGAGGTTGGACCGGATGCTGGCGACGCCCGGAAGCTTTCGCAGCACCGTGTCGACGAACCTGCTGTAATCGTCGAGATCGCGGGCGACGACGATCAGCAGAAAATCCGCCTCTCCGGTGGTGTTGTGGCAACCCAGCACATAGGGGCAGGCCTGGATGACCGCCTCGAACGCCGCGGTCACCTCCTCGCCATGCTGCGTGCAGACGATCTGCACGAAGGCCATCACGCCGAAACCCAGCTTCCGGCGGTCGAGCACCGCCTGATAGCCCTTGATGACCCCGCTGTCCTCCAATCGTTTCTGACGGCGCCAGCAGGATGCCTCGCTCAGCGCCAGCTGCTCGGCAAGCTTGGCGTTGGACAGCCGGCCATCCTGCTGCAGCCGGTCCACGATCGTGGCATCCATTTTATCGAGCGCGTCCATACCGGCGAATTCCTTCAAGAAAGCCGATTTTCCCGAAAAACCCTTTCATATCTCGGGAACGCCCTGTCTTCAATTGAAAGGCAATTTCAGCGGCTTCGCCGTAGAATGCCGGGAAAATCCAGCAGGAGAATCCCGATGAAAGCGGTGGTCTACGAGGCGTTTTCCGCACCGCCCCAAATCATGACCGTGCCCGATCCGACGCCGGAGCCGCATGGCGTCGTCGTCAAGGTGATGGCAACCGGGGTTTGCCGCAGCGACTGGCATGGCTGGGTCGGCCATGACACCGACATCCGGCTTCCCCATGTGCCCGGTCATGAGCTGGCCGGCATCGTCGAGGCGGTCGGCAAGGATGTGACGAAATGGAAGGTCGGCGACCGGGTGACGGTCCCGTTCGTCGGCGGCTGCGGCGCCTGTCCCGAATGCCATTCCGGCAATCATCAGGTCTGCGACCGGCAGTTCCAACCCGGCTTCACCCACTGGGGGTCCTTCGCGCAATATGTCGGCCTGCATCAGGCGGACATCAATCTGGTGCGGTTGCCGGAGACGATGGACTTCACCACGGCCGCCAGCCTCGGCTGCCGCTTCGTGACCTCCTTCCGCGCCGTCGTCGATCAGGGCAAGACATCCGCCGGACAGTGGGTGGCGGTTCACGGCTGCGGCGGCGTCGGCCTGTCGGCAATCATGATCGCCAACGCGGTGGGCGCCAATGTCATCGCCATCGACATTTCGGAAGACAAGCTCGACATGGCCCGAGCACTCGGCGCGGCCGCCACGGTGAACGCGTCGGAGGTCGGTGAGGTCGCCGAGACGATCCTCGAGATCACGCGCGGCGGCGCCCATGTCTCGCTCGATGCGTTGGGACACCCCACCACCTGCTTCAATTCGATCAGCAACCTGCGCAAGCGGGGCAAGCATGTGCAGGTCGGCCTGATGCTGGCGGAAAACAGCACGCCGGCCATCCCGATGAGCCGCGTCATCGCCCAGGAGTTGGAAATCCTCGGCAGCCACGGCATGCAGGCTTACCGCTACGACGCCATGCTGGAGATGATGCGCTCCGGCAAGCTGGCACCGGAGAAGCTGATCGGCAGAACGATCACGCTGGAGCAGTCCATCAACGCCCTGATGGCCATGGACAGGTTCGAGGGCGCCGGCGTGACCGTGGTGACAGAGTTCTGATCGGGCAGCCGGAAAGTCGGCGCTTTCCGGCTCCCCACTCCTGCGATCAGATCACGCCCTTCTCGCGCAAGGCCGCGATGTCGGCCTCGCTTAGGCCGAGGGATTCCGCCAGCACCGTGTCGGTGTGCTGGCCCAGCGTCGGCGGGGCGGTGTCGTGCACCAACGGGGTGCCGCTGTAACGGATCGGGCTCGCCACCGTCGGCACGCTGCCCTGGGTCGGGTGCGGCAGATCCTGGTGGATGTTGCGGGCCTTCACCTGCGGGTCCTCGAAGACCGCGGTCAGGTCGTTGATCGGGCCGCAGGGCACGCCGACCCCTTCCAGTGCGGCCAGCCAGTCGTGGCTGTCGCGGGTGCGGATCAGCTCCTCCAGCAAGGCCACCAGCTCCTTGCGATTGGCGACGCGGGCCGGGTTGGTGGAATAACGCTCGTCCTTCGCCAGATCGGGACGGCCGGCGACCGTGCAGAACTTGGCGAACTGGCCGTCGTTGCCGACCGCCAGGATGATGTAGCCGTCGCGGGTGGCGAAGGCCTGATAGGGCACGATGTTCGGGTGGGCGTTGCCGAGCCGCTGCGGCGCCTTGCCGCCGACCAGACAGTTCATCGCCTGATTGGCCAGCACCGCCACCTGCACGTCAAGCAGGGCGAGGTCGACCTGCTGCCCCTCGCCGGTGCGGTCGCGGTGGGCGAGCGCGCCCATGATGCCGATGGTGGCATAGAGGCCGGTGAAGATGTCGGTCACCGCGACGCCGACCTTGACCGGGCCGCCGCCCGGCTCGCCGTCGGGCTGGCCGGTGATGCTCATCAGCCCGCCCATGCCCTGGATCATGAAGTCGTAGCCGGCGCGGTTGCGGTACGGCCCGGTCTGGCCGAAGCCGGTGATCGAGCAATAGACCAGCCGCGGGTTGACCGCCTTCAGGCTGTCATAGTCGAGGCCGTACTTGACCAACCCGCCGACCTTGAAATTCTCGATGACGACATCGGCCTGGGCGGCGAGCTTGCGGACAAGCTCCTGCCCTTCCGGACGCTCGAAGTCGATGGTGATGGAGCGCTTGCCGCGGTTGGTCGACAGGAAATAGGCCGACTGGTCGCCGGCCCAGGGCGGACCCCAGGCACGGGTGTCATCGCCCGCACCCGGCCGTTCCACCTTGATCACGTCGGCGCCGAGATCGGCCAGCGTCTGCGCCGACCACGGCCCGGCCAGCACGCGCGACAGCTCCAGCACCCGGATGTGCGACAAGGGTCCGGCCAAGGTCTTCCTCCTGTTGGTTTTTTATCGCCCTCTCCCGTCCCGGGAGAGGGAGGGCCCCGCCGAAGGCGGGAGGGTGAGGGGTGATCCAAGGAACCGGAAGCGCATGGTTCCTTGCACTACCCCTCACCCTTCCCAAGCTTCGCTTGGGCCCCTTCCCTCTCCCGGGACGGGAGAGGGAGCAATTACGCCGACACCAGTTCTTCCAGCGAACGCTCGATGATGTCCAGGCCTTCATCGACCAGGGCATCCGAGGCGGTCAGCGGGACCAGGATGCGGATGACGTTGGCGTAGGTACCGCAGGACAGCAGGATCAGGCCCTTTTCCGCCGCCTTGGCGACCAGCGCCTTGGTCAGGTCGGCCGCCGGCTCCTTGGTCTCGCGGTCGGTCACCAGTTCCATGGCGACCATGGCGCCCAGGTTGCGGACGTCGCCGATCACCGACAGGCTGTTGCGCTGGGCCATGGTGCGGAAGCGGCCGGCGATGCGCTCACCGAGCTTTTCGGCGCGCTCGATCAGCTTCTCTTCCTCGATGACGTCGATGACGGCCAGCGCGGCGGTGGTCGCCAGCGGGCTGCCGGCATAGGTGCCGCCCAGGCCGCCGGGGATCGGCGCGTCCATCAGCGCCGCCTTGCCGGTCAGCGCCGACAGCGGGAAGCCGCCGGCCAGGCTCTTGGCCATCGTGATCAGGTCCGGCTCGATCCCGGCATGCTCGACGGCGAACATCTTGCCGGTGCGGGCGAAACCGGTCTGGATTTCGTCGACGATCATGACGATGCCGTGCTTGTCGCAGACCGCGCGGATCGCCTGCAGGAAGGACGGGCTGGCGATGTTGAAGCCGCCCTCGCCCTGCACCGGCTCGATGATGATCGCGGCGACGCGGGCCGGATCGACGTCGGACTTGAACAGATTGTCCAGCGCCTTCAGGCTCTCCGCCTCGCTGATGCCGCGGTAGGCGTTGGGGAACGGCACGTGGAAGATCTCGGCCGGGAAGGGACCGAAGCCGACCTTGTAGGGCACGACCTTGCCGGTCAGGCCCATGGTCAGCAGCGTGCGGCCGTGGAAGCCGCCGGAGAAGGCGACGACGCCGGGACGGCCGGTGGCGGCGCGGGCGACCTTGACGGCGTTCTCGACCGCCTCGGCGCCGGTGGTGAAGAAGGCGGTCTTCTTCGGGGTCGGGCCGGGGACCAGCGCGTTCAGCTTCTCCGCCAGCTCGACGAAGCTGTCATAGGGCGTGACCATCGCGCAGGTGTGGGTGAAGCGCTCCAGCTGCGCCTTCACCGCCTCCATCACCTTCGGGTGGCGGTGGCCGGTGTTCAGCACGGCGATGCCGCCTGCGAAGTCGATGAAGCGCTTGCCCTCAATGTCCCACATCTCGGCGTTTTCAGCGCGGTCGATGTAGAAGGGCATGCCGGCGGAAATGCCACGGGAGACGGCGGCCTCGCGACGGGCGACGAAGGACTGGTTGGTGCTCATGGTCTTCTTTCCTTTGACGACGGTCAGGCGCCGAGGCCGACGCAGAGATATTTGACTTCCATGAAATCATCGAGGCCGTACTTGGAGCCTTCGCGGCCGATGCCGGACTCCTTGACGCCGCCGAAGGGGGCCACCTCGGTCGAGATGATGCCTTCGTTGATGCCGACGATGCCGTATTCCAGCTGTTCCGCCACGCGCCAGACGCGGCCGATGTCGCGGCTGTAGAAATAGGCGGCGAGTCCGAACTCGGTGTCGTTCGCCATGCGGATGGCGTCCTCTTCCGTCTCGAACTTGAACAGCGGGGCGACCGGGCCGAAGATCTCCTCGCGGGCGACGCGCATCTCGGTGGTGATGCCGGTCAGGATCGTCGGCTCGAAGAAGGTGCCGCCCAGCGCGTGGCGCTTGCCGCCGAGAGCGACCTTGGCGCCCTTCTCCAGCGCATCGCCCATCAGCTCTTCCACCTTGGCGACGGCGTCGGCGTTGATCAGCGGACCCTGGGTGACGCCCGGCTCGGCGCCGTTGCCGACCTTCAGCGCCTTCACGGCTTCGGCCAGCTTGGCGGCGAAGGCGTCATAGACGCCGGCCTGGACCAGCAGGCGGTTGGCGCAGACGCAGGTCTGGCCGGCGTTGCGGTACTTTGACGCCATGGCGCCCTTGACCGCCTCGTCCAGATCGGCGTCGTCGAAGACGATGAAGGGGGCGTTGCCGCCCAGCTCCAGCGACACCTTCTTGACCGTGCTGGCGGCCTGCCGCATCAGCAGCTTGCCGACCTCGGTCGAGCCGGTGAAGCTGACCTTGCGGACGATCGGGCTGTGGGTCAGCTCATGGCCGATGGCGACCGGATCGCGGCCCATGACGATGTTGAAGACACCGGCCGGGAAACCGGCGCGCTCCGCCAGTTCGGCCAGCGCCAGCGCCGACAGCGGGGTGTCCTCGGCCGGCTTGACCACCACGGTGCAGCCGGCGGCCAGCGCCGGAGCCACCTTGCGGGTGATCATGGCGTTCGGGAAGTTCCACGGCGTGATCGCCGCGACGACGCCGATGGCCTCCTTCAGGACAACGATACGCTTGTTGGCGGCGAAGCTGGGGATGACGTCGCCATAGGCGCGCTTGCCCTCCTCCGCGAACCACTCGATGAAGGAGGCGCCATAGACGACCTCGCCGCGCGATTCCGTCAGCGGCTTGCCCTGCTCTGCGGTCATCAGCTGGGCCAGATCCTCCTGGGCGGCGAGGATCAGGTCGTACCAGCGGCGCAGGATGGCCGCGCGCTCCTTGGCGGTCTTGGCCTTCCACGCCGGCAGGGCGGCGTTTGCGGCGTCGATCGCCTCGCGCGTCTCGGCAGCGCCCATGTCGGACACTTCGGCGATGACGGCGCCGGTGGCGGGGTTGGTGACCGGGAAGCTCTTCCCGGAATCGGCCGCGCGCCACGCACCGTTCACGTAGCCCTTGGTTCGGAGAAGGCCCTGGTCGTTCAGCGACAGCATGTTCGATCCGCCCTGCATGAAGATTGTGGAACCGTCCGGCCGCGCCCGGTGGAAATGTCCTTGCCAATCAAGGATTTCCGTCACGGGGGCCTGGACCTTGGACAGAAGCCTACCATGTTTAATAAATTAAACAACCCCTGTTTAGCTGTTCATATTCTGATGACGGGGTTGCACGAATGGGCTATTGCGTTAACGGATGTGGAGCAGGAGTCCCGTGATGGAATTCGACGTCGGCGCAAGGTTGAAGCAGATCCGCGAACAGCATGGACTGTCGCAGCGGGCGCTCGCCCAGCGGGCCGGAGTGACCAACGGCACGATCTCCCTGATCGAGCAGAACCGCAGCAGCCCATCGGTATCGTCGCTGCGCAAGGTGCTTCAGGGCATCCCGATGACTCTTGCCGAATTCTTCTCCTCCGACGATCTGCCGCCGCCCGAGCAGATTTTCTTCAAGGGCGACGAACTGATCGAACTGGCTGATGAGTTGAAGGGCACCGTCGGCCGGATTTCCTTCCGGCAGGTCGGCGACCTGCGCAGCCGCAACCTGCAAATCCTCCACGAACGCTACGCTCCCGGCGCCGACACCGGCCGCACCATGCTGCAGCACGAGGGCGAGGAGGGCGGCATCGTCATCAAGGGTCAGATCGAGCTGACCGTGGGCGACCGCAAGCAGTTGCTCGGTCCCGGCGATGCCTATTTCTTCGACAGCCGCGTGACGCACAGGTTCCGCAACATCGGCGAGGAAGAGTGCGAGCTGATCAGCGCCTGCACGCCGCCGTATTTGTGAGGGGCGGATTCTTGGCAGGTTAGACCCCCACCTAGCCTCCCCCGCTGAGCGGGGGAGGGACTGCCGCCGCTCTCCCGCTTCAGCACTTGCCCCCTCCCCCGCCCAGCGGGGGAGGGTTGGGGTGGGGGTCATGAGCGACCACTTCAGCCCACATTCCCCTTCAGCCGCTCGTTGCGCCGGCGCAGGATTTCCAGCGTCGACAGCATGAAGACCGAGATCACCGTCAGCACCACCGCCACCGCGGTGATGGTCGGGCTGATGTTCTCGCGGATGCCGCTGAACATCTCACGCGGCAAGGTGCGCTGCTCAGGTCCCGCAAGGAACAGCACCGTCACCACCTCGTCGAAGCTGGTGGCGAAGGCGAACAGCGCGCCCGACGCCAGACCCGGCAGGATCAGCGGCAGGATCACCTTGCGGAAGGTCAGCAGCGGCGGCGCCCCCAGCGAGGCGGCGGCGCGGGCCAGCGTCATGTCGAAGCTCTGCAGCGTCGCCGACACGGTGATGACGACGAAGGGCGTCGCCAGCGCGGTGTGGACCAGGATCAGGCCCAGATAGTTGCCGGTCAACCCCAGCGGCGCGAAGAAGAAATAGACGCCGACCGCGGTGATGACCACCGGAACCACCATCGGCGACAGCACGACGGCCAGGATCAGCGGCTTCCACTTGCTCTTCCACTGGGCCAGCCCCAGCGAGGCCAGCGTGCCCAGCGCCATCGACAGCATGGCCGACGACACGCCGATGATGAAGCTGTTCTTCAGCGAATTCATCCAGCGCGCCGAATTGAGGAATTCCTCGTACCAGCGCAGCGACAGGCCGGGCAACGGGTAGGTCAGGTAGGTGCTGGAGCTGAAGGACAGCGGCACGATCGCCAGGATCGGCGCCATCAGGAAGATGAACACCAGCGTGGAGGCGACGATCGTGGCGATCCAGGCGATGCGCTGGCTGGCGGTTTGGGGGGAATGGTTCGCGCTCAATTCTTCAGACCTCCCGTCGTCTGGCGGCCGAGCGCCAGCTTGCCGTAGACCAGCGCCAGCACCAGCGTGGAGAGCAGCAGCACCGCACCCAGCGCCGAGGCGAGGCCCCAGTTGACCGTTTCCGTGGTGTAGAAGGCGATGAAGGACGAAATCATCTGGTCGGCGGCCCCACCGACCAGCGCCGGCGTGATGTAGTAGCCGATGGCCAGGATGAAGACGAGCAGGCAGCCGGCGCCGATCCCCGGAATGGTCTGCGGCAGGTAGATGCGCAGGAAGGCGGTCATCGGCGGCGCGCCGAGCGAGGCGGCGGCCCGCATGTAGGCCGGCGAGATGCCGCGCATGACGCTGTAGAGCGGCAGGATCATGAAGGGCAGCAGCACATGGGTCATCGCCATGTAGACGCCGAACCGGTTGTAGATCAGCCGCATCGGCTCGTCGATGACGCCCAGCCATTGCAGGGAGCCGTTGACGATGCCCTCGCTCTGCAGGATCACGATCCAGGCGCAGGTGCGCACCAGCAGCGAGGTCCAGAAGGGCAGCAGCACGAAGATCATCAGCAGGTTCGACCGGCCGGTCGGCAGGTTCGCCAGCAGATAGGCCACCGGGAAGCCCAGGATCAGGCAGAGCGCCGTGACGCCGAAGCCGATGGTGAAGGTGCGGACGAAGACCTCGCGGTAGATCGACTGGTCCGCCGGGGCCTGGACGATGGCGCCGTCGGCGTTGCGGGTCAGGTCGACCGCGGCCAGCAGGTAATAGCTGGTGACCGGGCCGCTGGCGCTCTTGATCGCGGTCCAGCTCTCGCGTTCGCCCCAGGCCGGGTTGATGCCGATCAGCGTCTCCTTGGCGGTGCCGGGTGCCGGCTGCTCCTTCAGCTTGCGACCGGTGGAGAGCAGCGTGGTGCGATAGCCGTTGACGATGTAGTTCAGCCGCTTGGCGGCGACGGCCAGCGTGCCGGCGTCATACGCGGTGCGGAGGTCGGCGGCGAGCGCGGCGAAGGCGGCCTCGTCGGGCAGCCCCTGGCCGTTCCAATGCTCCAGCGCCGCCACGGTCTGCGGCATCGCCTGCGGCACCTCCCAATCGTCCACCGACTTCCAGATCATGCCGGCGAGCGGCACGACGAAGGTGAACAGCAGGAAGGCCAGCAGCGGCAGCACCAGGCCCAGCGCACGGAACTGCCGGGCCCGCTCGGCCCGTTTCAATCGACGCTTCAACGGCACGTCGGCGCCGGCAACGAAGGCGGCTGTCATCGGCATTGTCCTGTTGAGAAGACGCAGTGGGTGCTTACGCACTTGCGCACCATCCCCTCTCCCCCCCCCCCCGGGGGG
>NZ_LGQU01000027.1:0-67624 GCF_003115935.1 Azospirillum sp. TSH20 | reverse complement strand
GGGCGGAGCGCTGGGCGAGCTGCCGCACCTCCTGCGCCACCACGGCGAAGCCGCGCCCGGCGTCGCCGGCCCGCGCCGCCTCCACCGCGGCATTCAGCGCCAAGAGGTTGGTCTGGAAGGCGATCTCGTCGATCACGCCGATGATGTCGGTGATCTTGCGGCTCGATTCCTCGATCCGGCGCATCGCCTCGATGGCCGAACCGGCGACGCCGCCGCCGGATTCGGCGGAGCCGCGGGCCTGGGCGGCCATCACGTTGGCGCGCTGGGCGTTCTCGGCGTTGGAGCGCACGGTCGCCCCCAGCTCTTCCATGCTGGCCGCGGTCTCCTCCAGCGAGGAGGCCTGCTGCTCGGTGCGGTCGGCGAGGTCGGAGGATCCCAGCGACACCTCGGCGGCGGCGGCGGCGATGGTCTCGGCCGCCTGGGTGATCTGGCCGACGATCTCGGCCAGCCGGGTGGAGGTGGCGTTGACGTCGGTCTTCACCCGCTCGAAGGCGCCCTGGTAGTCGCGGGTGACGCGGCGGTTCAGGTCGCCCTGGGCCAGTGCGCTCAACACCTCGCCCAGGTCGGCGATGACCGCCTCCACCGTGTCGGTCAGGCGGTTGATGCCCTGCGACATGGTCTTGTAGAAGCCGTCCTTGCCGGCCAGATCGATGCGGCGATCGAGGTCGCCCTTCGACACGGCGTCGATCAGGCCGGCGATCTCCTCGCCGATGGCCTGCTCGCGGGCGCGCTGGGCCTCGGCGGCGCGGCGCTCGGCCTCCAGCCGCTCGCGCTCGGCCTCGTCCATCCGCTTCTTCTCGACGGCGTTGTCCTTGAACACCAGCACGGCCTTGGCCATGCTGCCGATCTCGTCGCGGTTCTCCAGGGCGGGCACGTCGACGGCGAGGTTGCCGGCGGCCAGCTCCGTCATGGTGCCGGTCATCTGCACCACCGGGCGGACGATGGAGCGCGCAGTGATCAGCGCCACCAGGATGCCGAGCACGAAGGCGCCCACCGCCATGCCGATCAGCAGCTTGGTGGTGGTCTCCATGTCGCTCTGCGCGCCGGTCAGCATCGCCTTGCGGACTTCGCTCTGCGAGGCGACGGTCTTCGTCACCAGATCGCCGAATTCCTCCGCCTCCGCGCTCATGGTGGTGAAGGCCAGCGTCTGGGCCTCGTTCACGGCGGTGACGACGCGGTTGAAGCTTTCCAGGTAACGGCCGGCAGTCTGGGCAGCCTCTTCGGCAGCGCGTTTGTGCGCCGGATCCGTGAGGGTATCGGCCAGTTTGCGGGCGGCCTTGATGAAGCCGTCCATCTGGCCGCGCACCTCGTCCGCGGCCTTGGCCGACGGCTCGGTCAGGAAGCGCTGCGAGCCCAGGCGGGCAAGGATCAGCGTTTCCTGCGCCTGTCCGGCGTGGGCGGCGGCTTCGAAGTTCCCGGTGGCGATACCCGTGGTCATCACTTGGCTCAAGGCTTCGCGCGCCTTCATGCCCAGCGGCATCAGCTCTTCCGGCACCAGCCGGTCGCGCAGCTCGCGCGCCTTGACCAGCTGGCTGAAATTGGCGCTGTAACTGTCGATCTTCTGGATCATCCGCTCGATGTTGGCACGGCGGCCATCGTCCAGCGTCGCGTCGCGGGCGGCACGCAGCATCTCGCCCAGCGTCCTCTGTTGCGCCTGGGTCGGTGCGATCAGCGCGTCGTTGCCGGAGAAGGAATAGTTGACCACGTTGCGCCGCATGTTCGCGACCAGGCTGTCGATGTCGGAAATCCGGATCGAGTTGTCCGAAACCGACCCATAGCGGGTGAATCCGTCCTCCACCGTCGACAGCGACCGTACGCCGAGTGCTGCCACCAGGGCGAGGAGGACGAGGATCAGAAGGAACCCCACCTGGATGCGGGTGCCCACCTTGAATCGGCCGGCGAAGCTGGCGTTCTGCATGGTCAAATGCCTTGGTCTGCGGTGCGGATCGAACGCGATACGCCCGGCAGGGTAGAGGAAGATGGTTTCCAGTCCGTTGCCATGGCGCAAGGAAATGCAGGGAAAGCGTCCCTGGGCCGCGGCAAAATCGTGTCAAAGTCGCGGCGCGGGGCTTTGACGATGCCGCACCGGTCCCTAGGTTAGGTCGCCTGAACAGCATTTCGGGGCGGTGCCATGGTCTGGCCCATTCCCTGGGCTGGTTTCCCGAAACCCGCAGAGACCACCGAAGAAGAAGATGCGCCGCAGCCTTCCGCCGACCTCCGAAAACAGCGCCTTCACCCGCCCGTCCGGCGACCTGCGCGCCGCGATGCGCTCGCTGGCGCCCTATATCTGGCCCAGCGATTCCCTGGAAACGCGGATCCGGGTGGTGGCGGCGATGCTGCTGCTGATCGGCGCCAAGGTCGCCAACGTCTATGTGCCGATCTTCTACAAGCATGCGGTGGACGCGCTGACGCCTGCCTCTGCGGGCGGGAGTGTCGGGCCGGGCGCGGCGGTGACCATCCCCCTGGGACTGATCGTCGCATACGGCCTTGCCCGCGTGACCTCGCTGATCTTCGCCGAGCTGCGCGACGCCGTCTTCGCCACCGTGGCGCAGCGGACCATCCGCCGGGTGGCGCTGTCGGTGTTCCGGCACCTGCACGCGCTGTCGCTGCGCTTCCATCTGGAACGCCAGACCGGCGGCCTGACCCGCTCGCTGGAACGCGGCACCCGGGCCATCGAGTCGCTGCTGCGCTACACCCTGTTCTCCATCGTGCCGACGCTGGTGGAGATCGCGCTGGTCTGCGCCATCCTGTGGAAGCTGTTCAGCATCTGGTTCGCGCTGGCCACCTTCGTCACGGTGATGGGCTACATCCTCTACACCTTCTTCGTGTCGGAATGGCGTATCAAGTTCCGCCGCCTGATGAACGACACCGACAGCAAGGCCAACACCAAGGCGATCGACAGCCTGCTGAACTACGAGACGGTCAAGTATTTCGGCAACGAGGAGCATGAGGCCCGCCGTTACGACGGCGCGCTGCAGAGCTACGAGAAGGCGGCGGTGCGCAGCCAGCAGAGCCTGTCGCTGCTGAATGTCGGCCAGTCGGCGATCATCTCGCTGGGGCTGGCGGTGGTGATGGGCATGGCCGCCAAGGGCATCGTCGACGGCAGCATGTCGCTGGGCGACTTCGTGCTGGTGAACACCTATCTGCTGCAGCTCTACCAGCCGCTGAACTTCTTCGGCGTCGTCTATCGCGAGATCAAGCAGTCGCTGATCGACATCGAGTCGATGGTCACGCTGCTGGCGGTGGACCGCGAGGTGGCCGACGGCCCCGAGGCGAAGCCGCTGGCGGTCGATGGGGCGGAGCTGCGCTTCGAGGGGGTGGAGTTCGGCTACGATCCGCGCCGGCCGATCCTGAAGGATGTCAGCTTCACCGTGCCGGCCGGCAAGACGGTTGCCATCGTCGGCCCGTCCGGGGCGGGCAAGTCCACCATCAGCCGGCTGCTGTTCCGCTTCTACGACGTCAACGGCGGCCGGGTGCTGATCGACGGGCAGGACATCCGCGACGTCACCCAGTCCTCGCTGCGGGCGTCCATCGGCATCGTCCCGCAGGACACCGTGCTGTTCAACGACACCGTCTTCTACAACATCGCCTATGGCCGCCCCGGCGCCAGCCCGGCGGAGGTGGAGCGGGCGGCGCGGCTGGCCCACATCCACGACTTCATCATGGCGCTGCCCGACGGCTACCAGACCACGGTGGGCGAACGCGGGCTGAAGCTGTCCGGCGGCGAGAAGCAGCGCGTCGCCATCGCCCGCACCATCCTGAAGGACCCGGCGATCCTGCTGTTCGACGAGGCGACGAGCGCGCTGGACACCCACACCGAGCGGGAAATCCAGGCCAACCTGCGCGAGGTCAGCCGCGGCCGCACCACGCTGGTGATCGCCCACCGGCTGTCCACCGTGATCGACGCCGACGAGATCCTGGTGCTGGAGGCCGGCCGGGTGATCGAGCGCGGCCACCATGCCGACCTGCTGGCCGCCCGTGGCGCCTATGCCGCCCTGTGGACGCGGCAGCAGGAAGCCAGCCAGTCCGCCACCGGGGCGTCCGATGGCGGCGGACCCGCGCCGTTGTCCGGCGTGCTGGCCTCGACCTGAGCGGAAGCGCGGAGCACGCATGATGGGACCGGCAAGGCAGGCGCTGCGCGACGCGACGCGGGAAACTCACGACCGGCTGGACAAGGCCGCGGTGTTGCAGCCGCTGGTCCGGCCGGACATCACGCAACAGGAGTATGCCCGCGCGCTGGCCGTGCTGTACGGCTTCAACGCACCGGTGGAACGGGCGCTGGGGGAGGGGGTGGGGGCGGCGCGGCTGGCGCTGCTGCGCGAGGATCTGCGGGTTCTCGGCACCGATCCGGACGGGCTGGCGGAGATGACGGACCTGCCGCCGCTGGACAGCGCGCCGGCCCGGTTGGCGGCGCGCTATGTGCTGGACGGCTCCGCCCATGGCGGGCGGGCGATGCTGCCGGGGATCACCCGCGCGCTGGGTTACGACGCCCGGCGCGGCGCGCGCTTCCTGGCGTCAGATGGGCTGGACATGGCCGGGGCGTGGAAGGCGCTGATGGGGCGGCTGGAGGAGGAGCTTGCCGATCCGGCCGCGCTCGCCACCGCCTGCGCCACCGCCGCCGCGCTGTTCGCGGCGCTGGAGCGCTGGACGGCAGAGCAGTGGATGGGGGAGCGGAGGGGTTGAAACTGGCGTACCGCCCGATCCCTTGCTAGGGTGCCGGACCATTCGCATTCGGGTTCTGGAGACCGCCTTCCCATGACCGCGCCAGCCTCGCGCATCTATTGCTCCGTCGACACCACCGAGATCGACGCCGCCCGCCGCATCGCCGGGCAGGTGGCGGGGGCCGTCGGCGGCATCAAGCTGGGGCTGGAGTTCTTCATCGCCCAGGGGCCGGCCGGCGTCCGCGCCGTGGTGGGGGAGGACGGGCCGCCGCTGTTCCTCGACCTGAAGCTGCACGACATCCCCAACACGGTGGCGGGCGGCGTGCGCGCGGCGCTGCCGCTGAAGCCGGCCTTCATGACCATCCACAGCGCCGGCGGGCCGGCGATGATGCGCGCGGCGGCGGAAACGGCGGCCAGCGCCGGGGCCGAGCGGCCGAAGATCCTGGCCGTGACCGTGCTGACCAGCCTGGACGAAGGCGATCTTAGCGCCGTTGGGCAGTCGGTGCCGGTGGCCGATCAGGTGGTCCGGCTGGCGAAGCTGGCCAAGGCGTCGGGGGTGGACGGCGTCGTCTGCTCCCCGGCCGAGGTGGCGCTGGTGCGCGCGGCCTGCGGTCCCGACTTCATCCTGATGGTGCCCGGCATCCGCCCGGCCTGGGCCGCCACCAACGACCAGAAGCGCATCATGACCCCGGCGGAGGCGCTGGCCGCCGGCGCCGACCATCTGGTCATCGGCCGGCCGATCACCGCCGATGCCGATCCGGCCGCCGCCGCCCGCCGCATCGTCGCCGAAATTGAGGGGACCGCATGACCGTCGCCGCCAAGATCTGCGGGCTGAGCGAGCCCGAAAGCCTGCGCGCCGCCGTCGCCGGCGGAGCGCGCTATGTCGGCTTCGTCTTCTATCCGCGCAGCCCGCGCGCCATCGCCCCGCCGATGGCGGCGGAACTGGCGCGGCTGCTGCCGACCGGCGTTCGCTCCGTCGGGCTGTTCGTCGATCCCGACGACGAGTTCCTGGAGCATGTCACCGGGCAGGTCCCGCTCGACCTGATCCAGCTGCATGGCGCCGAGACGCCGCGCCGCATCGTCGAGATCAAGGCCCGCTATGCCCTGCCGGTGATGAAGGCGGTCAAGATCGGCGGACCGGAAGACCTGACCCTGGCGATGGAGGCGGCGGAGGTCGCCGACCGGCTGCTGTTCGACGCCAAGCCGCCGGCCAAGGTGTCGGCGCTGCCCGGCGGCAACGGCATCGCCTTCGACTGGACGATCCTGGCCGGGCGCAGCTGGCCGCGCCCCTGGATGCTGTCGGGCGGGCTGACCGTGGAGAATGTCGCCGAGGCGGTGCGGGTCACCGGCGCCGCCGAGGTCGACGTGTCGTCCGGCGTGGAGGACCGCCCCGGCCACAAGGACCCGGCGCTGGTCCGCGCCTTCCTGTCGGCGGTGGCGGCGCTTTGAGGCCGTTTTTCGGCGAAAGCGCCCTGTTTTAGACGAATGCTACGGCTTATCTTGGTCGCATGGCGGGACCTTGCGCCGTCGGGTAGGATGCGCCCATGAGCGATTCGACCACTCCGTCCACAACCGAGGCGCTCGGCGCCGTGCTCGACGAGCATCTGCGCTGGATCGGCCAGTGGCAGCGCGCCGTTTTCTACCGCGACGGTCGCGGCGGGGAGCGGTCGTCGGCCCCCGCCTCCTTCCAGGCCTGGTGCCAGGCCGCCAGCCGCGACGACCTGCTGCAGCAGCCGGCGGTGCAGAAGCTGGCGACCCTGCACGAGCAGATGCACCGGCAGGCCCGGCTGATCCTGCTGAAGGCGTCCGGCGGCGAGTTGCCGACCGAGGCCGAGTTCGAGGGGGTGGTCGGCCGCTTCGAGGAGTTCATGCTGCACCTGCGCCGGATGGAGCGCGCCTTTGCCGCCGCCGCCTCCGGCCTGGACCCGCTGACCGGCCTGCGCACGCGGCGCGGCATGGGCGAGGCGCTGGAGCGCGAGCACAACCGCTACCGCCGCACTGGGCAGCCCTTCTGCGTCGCGCTGTGCGACATCGACAAGTTCAAGGGCATCAACGACAGCTATGGCCACGACATCGGCGACCGGGTGCTGGCCGCCACCGCCGCCGTCATCAGCCGCGGCGTCCGCAGCTTCGACGAGGCCTTCCGCATGGGGGGCGAGGAGTTCCTGGTCTGCCTGAAGGAAACCCGGCTGGACGAGGGCTATGAGGTGATCGAACGGCTGCGCGTCGACCTGATGCGCTCGCCGGTGGTGCTGCCCGACGGCCGGATGATCCCCGTCACCGCCTCCTTCGGGCTGGTGGAGGCGGTGTCCGACCTGACCGTCGACGATCTGGTGGTCTGCGCCGACCGCGCGCTCTATCAGGCGAAGAATTCCGGCCGCAACCGCGTGATCCGCTACGGCATCGACCGTCCGGAACCGAAGCCGGCGGCGGCGAAGGCGGGGCGGGGGTAATTCGGCCATTTTCCGCCTGTCCGGTTCGCCCGTCACCCGGGCTTCAGCTTTGGCGCTCCGGACGTATCTAGGGATGACTAGGAAAGTCTAGTTCCTGGCGCTAGACTTCGCTATAAACCGCTAGCTATCGCGTGCTTTGCGGAGGCCCAGTGGATCCCTATCGCAATCCATTCGCACCGGGGGCGGGCAGCCGCCCTCCGGAACTGGCTGGCCGATCCGCCATTCTCGATATGGCAAGGATCTCCTGCGGCCGGGCCGTGAACGGACGAAATGCACGCCCGATGATGCTGCTGGGCCTGCGCGGCGTTGGAAAGACCGTGCTGCTCAATGAGATCGGCCGGAATGCCGAACGGGAGGGATTGCTTGTCTCCCGAACCGAGGCTCCGGAAGGGGAAAGCCTTGCACGCCTGATTTTTCCGGAAATGCGGAAAGTCATGAGGTCGCTGTCGGGCGTGGAGGCGGCAAAGCACCTTGCAACACGCGGTCTCAAAGGTCTGCGAAACTTCGCATCGATCTTCAAGATCGAGATGGCCGGTGTCGAGGTGGGGGTGGAGCCTGAACCCGGGCTGGCCGAAACAGGCGACCTCCAGTACGATCTGCCGGATCTGTTCACCTTGATCGGGAAGGCTGCCCAAGCGGCGGGGCGTGGCTGGCTGCTTCTGATCGACGAGGTCCAATACCTGTCCGACACCGATCTGTCTGCGCTCATTGTCGCGTTGCATCGCACGTCGCAGGATGGCCTGCCCGTCCTGATGGTCGGGGCCGGTCTTCCGCAAATCGCCCGTTTGGCGGGAGAGGCCAAGTCATACGCGGAACGACTGTTTCAATACCCGTCCGTGGGAGCGTTGGATCCGGTCTCCGCCGGCCAGGCCGTCGAAAAGCCGGTTCTCGATGAAGACGCCTCGATCACACCGGAAGCATTGCAGGCCATTTATGAGCGAACGAAGGGCTATCCTTTCTTCATCCAGGAATTGGCCTCGGTCGTATGGGACAATTCGGCGGGGCCGGAAATCACCGCCGCCGATGTCGAGCGTTCCTATGTGGAGACACTCGCACGGTTGGACGAGGGCTTCTTCAAGGTTCGGGTCGATCGCCTGACGAAGGCTGAGGTTCAGTTCGTCAAGGCGATGGCGCAACTCGGCGATGGTCCCTACGCAATGGGGGACATTGCCAAGTCGATGGGGCGTTCTCAAAAATCCCTGGGACCGGCCCGGGCAAGCATTATTTCAAAAGGTATGGTCTTCAGTTCCGACCATGGATATCTGGATTTCAGCGTCCCGCTTTTCGCCGAATTCATGCGGCGGCAGGGCTGAAAGGCAAAGCCGGTGACTCGTTCAAAGATGGTTCGGTTCGGCGCCCCTCCGGTCAGCCCCCTTGGCCCCGGCCCCCCTGACGCGCTAGGATCGCGATAACCTTACCGTCAGCCGCGATCCGGATTCCATGCGCACCCTGCCCGAATTTCCCAACCTGTTCGTCCTCGACCATCCGCTGATCCAGCACAAGCTGACCCATATGCGGAACAAGGAACGGTCGACCGGCGGGTTCCGTACCCTGCTGCGCGAGATCTCGCTGCTGATGGGCTATGAGCTGACGCGCGACATCCCGCTGACCACCGAGCGGATCGAGACGCCGCTGCAGCCGATGGACGCGCCGGTCATCCTGGGCAAGAAGCTGGCGGTCGTGCCGGTTCTGCGCGCCGGGCTCGGCATGTCGGCCGGGCTGCTGGAGCTGGTGCCGTCGGCGCGCGAGGGGCATATCGGCCTCTATCGCGACCATGACACCAAGCAGCCGCACGAATATCTGGTGAAGCTGCCGCCGGCCGAAGGGCGGCTGTTCATCGTCGTCGATCCGATGCTGGCGACCGGCAACTCCGCCGCCCATGCCTGCGACGTGCTGAACCGCCATGGCGTCGACGACGACAACATCCGCTTCATGGCGCTGGTCGCCGCGCCCGAGGGCGTGCGCCGTTTCCACGAGTCGCACCCGGACGTGAAGGTCTTCACCGCCGCGCTGGACAGCCACCTGAACGAGGACGCCTACATCGTTCCCGGACTGGGCGACGCCGGCGACCGCATGTTCGGCACCAAGTAAGGATCGCTCAAGCGACCGGTAAACGGGGCGGGCGCCGGAGGACGGCTCCGCCCCGTTTTTCGTTGGGCACTTCCGCTCAGCCCGCCGTGGCCGGCTCCTCTTCCCGCACGGTGCCGAACTGGACCAGCGCCTTGCGGTAGCCGATGTTGGGCGGCGCATAGCCCGCATCGCCGGCGGCGCGGTGCGGCACCGATGCGTGCAGATTCTCCTCGCTGTAGGGCAGGACGCAGACCGGGCGGTAATGGCGCGGCTCCACCAGCTTGCCGACCCCGTCCAGGAAACGGGCATAGGAATCCACGATGGCGCCCAGCGCGTTGTCGGGCGTCACCTCCGGCACCCAGATGGGGTCGATGGCCAAGCCGCAGGATTCGGCGTGCTCCATCATCCATTTCAACGTGATGTCCGACAGCTTGTCGTCGTCATAGCCGCCGCCGACATTCGAATGGCAACCGGCGAACCAGCGCTGTTCCATCCGCTGCGCCGGCTTGGCCTTCGGATCCCACAGGTTGGCGGCGAAGGTCTTGCGGTGCTCGTCGATTGCCAGCGCTTGGAAGGCGTTGCGGACAAGGCTGCTGAGTTCGGTGTCATGGAAACCGTACAGTTCCTCGTCCAGATGCTCGCAGATGCCGAGCGGCACGCCGAGCGCGCCCACCGTGTCCCAGACGCCGAGGAAATGGATGGGGATCAGCGCCGACCCATGGGTGTCGCGGAACTGCTTCGCCTCGCCCACGTCCGGGCCGTCGTCCCGCTTGCGGTAGAGCGCATAGGCCGCGTCGGTCTGGTCCAGCTTGTCGGCAGGCAGCAGCCCGGCGTTGCGGATCAGGCCGACGAGGCTGCGGGCGGTGTAGGCGCCGCGCGAGAAGCCCAGGATGAAGACGTGGTCGCCGTCGTTGTAATGCGAGGCGAGGAAGCGGTAGCCGTCCTTGATCTTCTCGTCGATGCCGAGGCCGAAGGCGCCGCCGAAGACCTTGTCGAACCAGTCGTGGAGGAACCCGCCCTTGTCGTCGGTGCCGACGCCGGAATCGTAGAAGCGGACCTGCGCCGTGCCGTCGGGGGCGTTGTCGAGAACCGACTTGTAGAATTTCCAGACGTTGGTCGCCGCCTCGTTGTCCTTGTCGGGCTGATTGCCGCTGCCCGGCGTGTTCCAGGTGCCGTCGAAACACAGGACGATCCGCTTCGCCATCTTGCCCTCCCTGCTGGCATGCGCGCGGGAGATGATGGCAGCGATAGTTTTTCCCCTTCAACAGATTTGTTGAAAAAGCCCGCAACCCCGGAACGTGTCGCTGTGCATGCCGCAACCGGGTCCGGCCGCCGGGGATCGGCGCAGGCATACGCACGTATTCCCAGACTGCAGCCATGGTTATGCGGAAAGTTCCCGCCCATACAATTGCCGCTTCGGTCAAGTCATCGCCGTTCGGATCGTCTGTCGGCGGGAAGCCGACATGCGGCATGCGCAGGACAAGGGAGCCCGCCACTTGTGCGAAGGTCCCATATGACATTGGCTTGATTTCGATCAATGCCGGGTGGCGTGACGGTAAGGATCATGCCATCCTATTCGATGCGCCGACCGAATGGCCTAGCCCATATGCCTTCAACCGGTGCAGCCGATCCTTAGTGGATGAACGCGAACGGGAACGCGCGATGGATTACGAAACTTTCTTCCGCAACCAGATTGCGACCCTGAAGCAGGACGGCCGCTACCGGGTGTTCGCCAATCTGGAACGCCATGCGGGCAATTTCCCGACGGCGACCTTCCGCGATTCCAACGGGCGCGAACGTCCGGTCACGGTCTGGTGCTCCAACGACTATCTCGGCATGGGCCAGCACCCCAGCGTGATGAAGGCGATGCACGACGCGCTGGATCAGGTCGGCGCCGGCGCCGGCGGCACCCGCAACATCTCCGGCACCAACATCTACCATGTGCTGCTGGAGCGCGAACTGGCCGACCTGCACCACAAGGAAGCGGCGCTGCTCTTCACCTCGGGCTATGTGTCGAACGACGCGACGCTGACCACGCTGGGCAAGATCCTGCCCAACTGCGTGATCCTGTCGGACGCGCTGAACCACAACTCGATGATCACCGGCATCCGCAATTCGGGCGCCGAGAAGCACATCTTCCGCCACAACGACCCCAAGCACCTGGACGAGCTGCTGTCGGGCATCGCCCCCGGCCGGCCCAAGGTGGTGGCGTTCGAAAGCGTCTATTCGATGGACGGCGACATCGCCCCCATCCATGACCTGTGCGACGTCGCCGACAAGCACGGCGCCATGACCTATCTCGACGAGGTGCACGCCGTCGGCATGTACGGCGCCCGCGGCGCCGGCGTGGCCGAGCGCGACGGCGCCATGGACCGGCTGACCATCGTCGAGGGCACGCTGGGCAAGGCCTTCGGCGTCCAGGGCGGTTACATCACCGGCTCCACCGCGCTGATCGACTGCGTCCGCAGCTTCGCCGCCGGCTTCATCTTCTCCACCTCGCTGTCGCCGGTGCTGGCGGCGGGTGCGCTGGCCTCCATCCGCCACCTGAAGAACAGCCAGGTCGAACGGACGCAGCACCAGGAGCGCGCCGCCACGCTGAAGCGGATGTTCGCCGATGCCGGCCTGCCGGTGATGCCGTCGGTCAGCCACATCGTGCCGCTGATGGTCGGCGACGCCCACCGCTGCAAGCGCGCGTCCGACGAGCTGCTGGACCGGCACAACATCTATGTCCAGCCGATCAACTATCCCACCGTCCCGCGTGGGACGGAGCGGCTGCGCTTCACCCCGACCCCGCTGCACACCGACGCGCAGATGGGCATGCTGGTCGAGGCGCTGCTGGATGTCTGGAGCCGGCTGGACCTGCGTCTCGCCGCCTGAGTCGCACCCCCCTGGAAAGCCCGGGAAAGACCCTTTTGGCGATAGGGGCCTTTTGTCCTCTGGACAGATGGCGTGTGCACCCCTATTTTGAGGGATAGCGTTGCGATCGGTTCGCAGCTTCGTTGCTGCGGGCCGGCCGTTGCGCTTGCCGTCCATCCTTCAATCCAGGGCATCGCCCAGGGGGTTCGCCATGTACCGTGACAACTCGCTGATGCCGAAGGAGGCCGTGCGCCTCGTCGTCCTGGGCACGCTGATCCAGGGCGGTCCGTTGCGTTACGCCGATCTGGCCGGCTCCGTCCGTCATTTCCTCGATCGTATGATGGGTCCGTCGCTGGACCTGATGGGCACCTCGCTGGAGATGCTGCGCTACGAGGGGCTGATCGAGGCGCTGGACGGCAGCGGCATGGAAGACAACGCCCTGCTGGGTCCGACCGAGACCGGCCGGGCGGAGTTCGACACGCTGATGCGCGCCAATGTCCGCGCGCCGTCGGCCGACGGGCTGAACAAGCTGGTCACCGCGCTGAAGCTGCGCTTCCTGCATCTGCTGGACGTCGAGTCGCAGCGCGACCAGATCGACAATCTCGTGGCGCTCAGCGAGACCGAGCTGGCCCGCCTGGGCGACCTGAAGCGGGCGGACGTCGGCAGCGACGGCCATTTCGCCTCCTGGCTGGACCGCGACATCGCCCAGACGGAAGAGCGTCTGGCCTGGTTTCAGGAGCTGCTCTCCCGTCTGTAATTCCCTGCGGGACCTAAGGTTTTATTTCGCGCGGCGCGTCCTTATCGAATAGGGGCGCGCCGCGTCTGTTTCGGCGTGCGGTTTTGGTGTACCTTCGGGGTACCCCTTTTCCCAGCCGGAATCCTCTCCATGGCCTCGTCCCTGTCGACCGACGACCTCGAAGACCGCTTGCGCATGGAGTTCGTGGACGACGCGCGCGATCGGCTGGAGCTGATGAACGCGGCGCTGGCGGACCGCGTGAAGGGCGAGCGCAGCGACACGGACACCATCGGCGTCCTGCGGCTGGAAGCCCACAATTTCAAGGGCATGGGCACCAGCTTCGGCTATCCCACCGTCAGCCTCGTCGCCCACCGTCTGGAGGATTACCTCAGCGGCCTGAAGCGGCTGGACGAGAAGCAGCTGGTCGACGCCCAGATCTTCATCGACCGCATCGCCGAACTGGTCGACCGCGCCGAACAGCCGCTGCTGGCCGAGACCAACCGGATCATCCGTGCCCTGCCGGTCCGCTACGAGTTCCAGGTCACCGACGTCGATGTCCGCAACGTCGAGATCATGCTGGTGACCCCGTCCAAGGTCGTCGCCAAGAAGCTGGGGACGGAGCTGGCGGCCTGCGGCTTCCGCACCATGACGGTGACCGACCCGATCGAGTCGATCAGCCTTGCCGTGCGCGTGCCGCCGGACATGGTCATCGCCTCGATGGTGATGGACGGGCTGTCCGGCCTGGACCTGATCCGCGGCCTGCGCGCCATGAGCGTGACCCAGCATGTGCCGATGGCCCTGCTGACCTCGCTGAACCTCGATCACCCGTCGCTGAAGGAGATTCCGTACGGCGTCTCCGTCATCCGCGTCGGCGAGCATTTCGGCGACGACTTCGCCGCGGTGGTGGCAAAGCACAATCTGGGCTGAGCGGGGCGGCGGCCCCCCTCTGCTGAACGTCATCGTCATATAGCCGCGCTTGCGCCGGCGGGAATCCTCATGTTAGGCGTCAAACCGGTCCCACAGGCTGGAGCAGCGCCCGAATGACGGAGGTTCTTCGCCGGTACGGCCCGGTTCTGACCGGAGTGATCCTGTTGGCGGTGGCGCTGTGGCTGGCGCTGCTGGTGGTGCTGCCGCAGCTGATGATGATTGGCTTCTCCTTCCGGCCGTCGCTGCCGCCGTCCAAGATCGGCGGGCCGGAGGACGTGTTCACGGTCAAGAATTACCTGACGCTGTGGACCAACAGCATCCATCTGTCGATCTTCCTGAAGACGATCTGGGCCAGCGCGCTGGTCACCGCGACCACGCTGGCGGTCTGCTATCCGGTCGCCTTCTATCTGGCGCAGGTGGCGCCGAAGCGGCGGCTGCCGCTGCTGATCCTGATGCTGGTCGTGCCCTTCTGGATCAACGAGCTTCTGCGCACCTTCTCCTGGTACATCATCCTGGCGTTCAACGGGCCGCTGAACGCGATTCTGCTGGGGCTGGGCATCATCGACGAGCCGCAGCGCTTCCTGGGCGGCGACGGCGGGGTGATCGTCGGGATGGTGTATGTCTACATCCTGTTCATGGTCTTCCCGCTCTACAACGCCATCGAATCGCTGGACCGCAACCAGATCGAGGCGGCGCGGGATCTGGGCGCCGGCTGGCTGCGCATCCATCGCCGCATCGTGCTGCCGCACGCGAAGCCCGGCATCGCCGTCGGCTGCATCATGACCTTCATGCTGGCCGCCGGCAGCTATGCCGTGCCGGCGCTGCTGGGCGGGCCGAACAGCCGCTGGTTCACCGAGATCATCTACAACTGGTTCTTCGAGGGTGGGAACTGGAACCAGGGGGCGGCCTACGCCTTCATCCTGCTGGTGCTGTGCATCGGCTTCATCCTCGGCGCGATGCGGCTGTTCCGCGTCGGGCTGGCCGATATAGCGAAATGAGCCATCGCGAAGTGAGCCTCAAGCCATGACCGCCGCCCGACTCCGCCGCCTGCTGACCGGCGCCTATCTGGTGCTGTTCTTCGGCTATCTGTTCCTGCCGCTGGGCATCATGGCGGCGGCGACCTTCAACAGCAGCCGCTTTCCCACCGTGACGCCGTGGATGGGCTTCACGCTCAGCTGGTTCCAGGCGCTGTGGGAGGATCAGCGCATGTGGGCGGCGCTGGGCACCAGCCTGATCGTCGGGGCGGGAGTGATCGCGCTGGCGGTGCCGCTGGGGCTGGCGGCGGCGCTGCTGCTCGACCGGCTGCACAGCCGGGCCAAGACCTTCCTCTACGCGCTGATGGTGTCGCCGCTGCTGACGCCGGGGGTGATCGTCGGCATTTCGACGCTGGTGTTCTGGCGGGAGTGGTTCGGGGTCAGCGGCGGGCTGTTCCTGACCGTGGTGGCGCAGTCCAGCTTCATCGCCGCCTATGCCATGCTGCTGTTCTCGGCAAGGCTGGAGCGGTTCGATCCGGCGTTGGAGGAGGCCGCGCTCGACCTCGGCGCCACCCATGGGCAGGTGTTCCGGCGCATCACGCTGCCGTACCTGATGCCGGCGATCCTGTCGGCGGCCCTGCTGGCCTTCCTGCAGAGCTTCGAGAACTACAACACCACGCTGTTCGTGCGCGGGTTGGACACCACCCTGACCGTCTACATCGCGACCAAGGTGCGCACCGGCCTGACCCCGGCGGTCAACGCGCTGTCGCTGGTGCTGATCGCGCTGACCATCCTGGGGGCTATGGTCTACGAGATCCTGCGCCGGCGCGAGGCGCGCCGGCAGGCAGGGTCCGCAGCCGCCTTGGAGTCGGCGTAATCCTCAGTCCTCTTCCGCCTCGTCGGCGTCCGCCTCGATCTGGGCGGCGAGGTCGCGCAGCATGTCGATGACGTCTTCGTGGCTGGTCTCGTCCACGGCGGCGTTCACCGCGGCCTCGATCATGGCGACGGCGATGTAGGGGCCGAGCGGGCCACCTTCCTTGATCGCCTCATCCAGATGCTTTTCGGCGATCGACAGCGCCTTTTCGAACAGCGCTTCGGCCGTCTGGTTGGTGGTGTCCTTGCTCATCGTCCGGTCCGTTGCGGAGGGTTGGTCCGACTCCAATAACACGGCCAATCGGCGATTGGCGCGGGAATTCGCTGTCGCGACCGCAAATAGGGACCGCGAAACGGGAGGCCGGGCTTGCGCCGCCCCGGACCATACGCCACAGTCCGGAGATGCATTGACCTATACGGCAAGGAAGACGGCATGACCGGCACGCCCGACCTGACCAGCCCCGACCTCTACCGCTTCTGGTGGGAGGAGCGCGTGCGCTTCAACGACCTCGACGCGGTGGGGCATGTCAACAACAACGCCCTCGGCGTCTATTTCGAACAGGCGCGCGTCGCCCTGATCCATCAGGTCGGCGGCTTCACCGACGAGGTTCCGTGGACCGTCGTCCTGGCCCGCAGCGTGATCGAGTACAAGGCGGAACTGCTCTATCCCAACACGGTCCGGATCGGCGCGCGGACGCTGCGGCTGGGCAACAGTTCGATCACGCTGGGCTGCGCCATCTTCCTGGGCGACCTCTGCATCGCCACGCAGGAAGCGGTGGCGGTGATCGTCGACAAGGCGGCCCATCGCCCGACCCCGATCCCGGAACCGTTGCGCGCCAAGCTGCTGGAGGCGTAAAGGGAGGCGCCGCAGCCCCGTACCATCGGAACCCCGACATATGACGCGCTCACCCCAGCGCCCTTCCGGCAAGCGCCCCTTCGCCAAGGGACGCCCGCCCGCCCGCAAGACCGCCCAGCCGCCCACCCATGCGCCTACTGAGATGCGGGAGATGGAGGTCGCCATCGCCGACGTCGGTGCGCGCGGCGACGGGATCGCGTTCGCCGAGGGTCTTCGCCTGTTCGTGCCCTACACGGTGACCGGCGACCGCGTGCGTGTACGTGTCGCCGAGGGCGACGGGAAAGGGGAGGGCGTACGGGCAGACCTGCTTGAGGTTCTTGAACCCGGCCCCGGCCGCCAGACTCCGCCCTGCCGCCATTTCGGCCGCTGCGGCGGCTGTACGCTCCAGCAGATGGACGATGCGACGTACGCCGCCTGGAACAGTGGGATGGTGCGCAGCGCGCTGGAGCGGGTCGGGCTCGGCGATGTCGTACCGGAGCCGCTGGCGCGTACGCCTGCCGGTGCCCGCCGGCGCGCCCGCTTCGCGGCGCTGAAGCGCGGCAAGCGCGTCTGGTTCGGCTTCAACGAGCGGCAAAGCCACCGGCTGGTCGATCTGGAGGAGTGTCCGATCCTGGCGCCCCGCCTGTTCGCCCTGGTGGAGCCTCTGCGCGCCGTGCTGGCGGCGATCCTGCCGGACGGCGGTGACGCCGACGTGGTGCTGACCGATCTGGAGGGTGGCGCCGACCTGCTGCTGGTCGGGCCGCGCAGCCTGGATCGCGGTGCCCGCGAGGCGCTGGTCGCTTTCGAGCCGGAGCGCATTGCCCGCATCGCCTGGCAGCCCACCGACCGCGCGGCGGCGGAGCCGGTGGCGAACCGTCGGCCGGCCTTCATCCGTTTCGCAGGCGTTCCAATCCAGCCGCCGCCCGGCGCCTTCCTGCAGGCCAGCGCAGAGGGCGAGGCCGCCCTGGTCGCTGCGGTGCGCGAGGCGGTGGGGCAGGCATCCCGCATCGCCGACCTGTTCGCCGGCATCGGCACCTTTTCCATTCCGCTTGCGCAACAGGCGGCGGTTCATGCGGTGGAGGGCGACGAGGCTGCGGTGGCGGCGCTCGGCCGCGCGGTGCAAGGGCTGCGGCTGACGGTGGAGCGGCGCGACCTGTTCGAGAACCCGCTAGGGGTGAAGGACCTCAACCGCTATGACGCGGTGGTGTTCGACCCGCCGCGCGCCGGGGCGGCGGCCCAGGCGGCGGCGCTCGCCGGCAGCAAAGTGCCGCGGGTGGTGGGGGTGTCCTGTAACCCAGCCAGCTTCGCCCGCGACGCGCGGGTACTGGTGGATGGCGGCTATCGCCTGGTGAAGGTCTGGCCGGTCGACCAGTTCCTGTGGTCGGCCCATGTGGAACTGGTCGGCCTGTTCGAGCGGTGAGGAGGCTGTCGCAGCCTCCCCGTCGCATCAATCCAGCTGCAGAACGATCGCCTTCAGATAGGCCGACTCCGGCAGGTGCGGGTGGACCGGGTGGTCGGGGCCGGCGCCGGCGCTGCGCAGGATGCGGCCGGTGCGGCCGGCGTCGTGCAGGCCGCGGGCGACCTGCTCGGCGAAGGTCGGCGGATCGACGTTGTGGCTGCACGACCCGCAGAGCAGAAAGCCCCCCGGCGCCGTGATCTTCGCGGCCAGACGCGCCATCTTGCGGTAGGCGCGGGTGCCGGCCGCCAGATCCTTCTTCGACTTCACGAAGGCCGGCGGATCGGCGACCACCACCTGGAAGGTCTCGCCGGCCTCGCCCAGCCGTTCCATCTCCTGGAAGGCGTCGGCCTTGCGCGCCTCGAAGCGGTCGGCGACGCCGTTCGCCTCGGCGGCGCGGGTGGCGTTCTCCAGCGCCAGGGCGGAGCGGTCGACCGCGACCACATGGGTGGCGCCGGCCACCGCGCACTGGATGCCGAAGCCGCCATTGTAGCTGTAGAAGTCGATGGCCCGGCCGCCCTTGGCCAGCGAGGCGATGAAGGCGCGGTTGTCGCGCTGGTCGTAGAACCAGCCGGTCTTCTGGCCCTCCAGCGGGTTGGCGAAGAAGGTCACGCCGTTCTCTTCGAGGCGGATCGGGCCGTCGATCTCGCCCTTGGCCAGCCGGGTCTCCTCGCTCAGCCCTTCCAGCGCGCGCTGGCTGCCGTCGTTGCGCAGGATGACCGCGCGTGGCGCCAACACCTCGTCGATGGCGGCCAGGATGTCGTCGATCCGGCTGTCCATGAAGACGGAATTGGCCTGGACCGTCACCACATCGTCGAACCGGTCGACGATCAGGCCGGGCAGCCCGTCGGCCTCGGCATGGACGACGCGGTAGAAGGGGCGGTCGAACAGCCGGTCGCGCAGCTCCACCGCGCGGCGCAGCCGGCCGGCGATGAAGGCGTGGTCCACCACGGTCGCCGGGTCGTTCGACAGCAGCCGGGCGGCGATCAGCGTGTGTGGATTGAAGGTGTAGATGCCCAGCGGCGTCCCGCCGGGGTCCAGAAGCCGCACCGGGCTGCCGGGCGGCACCGCCTTGGCGATGCTGTCCATCTGGACTTCGTTGGAATAGACCCAGGGATGTCCATGCATGACGCGCCGCTGGCGGCCGGCCTGCAGATGGATCGGCGGGTATTTCTTGACGGGTTTGGTGCCGGTGTCGCTCATGGCCGCATCCTAGCGGCAATTCGCCGGCGCGCAATGGCTGGCTGTCCTGTCCACCTACTCGGCGCGCAGGCTGCCGTCCGGCAGGTCGGGGGCGTTGTCGTTGACCACGACCAGATCCTTGCAGAAGCGGACGGTCTCCTGCCGGTGGCCTTCGCTGTGGAAGCAATCGGGGATCGGGTTGCGGCGGGAGTCCCGGGGCAGGTAGCGCTCCGGCAGGGTGGTGTGGATGGCGGTGCAGCCGAGCCGCCGGGCCAGCCCCTCCATCGCCTGCAGCAGGGTCTCGGCGGGGCCGGCGACGTCGAACAGGTCGAGCACGACGAAGTTGTCGACGCACAGCGTCCGGCCATGGAGGAGCTGCGGTTCGACCGCGTAGGAGAACAGGCCGTGCATGTACCCTTGCGCGTTCTGCACGGTCATGATGCCCCTGGCCGCGGGCAGGCCGTCCGTCCCGGCATCTCCCCTGCCCCCGCCCTTGGGGCTGCTGCCCATGGTTGCGCTGTCGAGCAGCGCTGCGGCAAATGCGCGCCATTGGTCGATCCCCAGGCCCGGCGCGATGGCGCAGACCAGCGGATAGGCCTGGTCGATCTGGCGCCGACCAAGGGGTTTGGCGATGAAACTGTCGTCCATTTCAGTCCGGCCGATTGCAAGGACACTGAACGATGGCAGCCCCGGGCCGCAAGGGTCGTTGACGTAGATCAATGTTGCTGAACCCCCCCATACACATAGTGGCGTCCATTGGAGACAGGCGCGCCCGGCGTCCCTTTCGGCATTTCCGAGTGCAACCTGTCCCGCTCCTTAACAGTACGTACCCAGTGGTGGTGCAACCCAGAAGGCGCGGCCCCACGGCCGCCCGGGGCAAACGGGAGAGATTGTATGACATCAGCGACTCTGACTTCAGGGGCCACCCTGGGCAGCCAGCGGGTGTCGGAAGACGTGCGTTACAATGAGGACGCCATCCGACTCTTCGTTATCGCTGCAGTGTTCTGGGGCGTGGTCGGTTTCCTGGCCGGCACCTTCATCGCTCTGCAGCTGGCCTTCCCGGCGCTGAATCTCGGGCTGGAGTGGACGAGCTTCGGGCGCCTGCGCCCGGTCCACACCTCGGCCGTGATTTTCGCGTTCGGCGGCAACGTGCTGCTCGCCACCTCGCTCTATTCGGTCCAGCGGACTTGCCGCCAGCATCTCTTCGGGGGCGAAGGGCTGGCGAAGTTCATCTTCTGGAACTACAACGTCTTCATCGTGCTCGCGGCGCTGAGCTACGTCCTGGGCTTCACCCAGGGCAAGGAATACGCCGAGCCCGAGTGGATCCTCGACCTGTACCTGACGGTCGTCTGGGTGCTCTATGCGGTCCAGTTCATCGGCACGGTGATGACGCGGCGCGAGTCGCACATCTATGTGGCGAACTGGTTCTTCATGGCGTTCATCCTGACCGTTGCCATCCTGCACATCGGCAACAACGTCAACGTTCCGGTGTCGCTGTTCGGCATGAAGTCCTACACCTACGTGTCGGGCGTGCAGAGCGCGATGGTGCAGTGGTGGTACGGCCACAACGCGGTCGGCTTCTTCCTGACCGCCGGCTTCCTGGGCATCATGTACTATTTCGTGCCCAAGCGCGCCGAGCGGCCGGTCTATTCCTACCGCCTGTCGATCGTCCACTTCTGGACCCTGATCTTCCTCTACATCTGGGCCGGCCCTCACCACCTGCACTACACCTCCCTGCCGGACTGGGCGCAGACGCTGGGCATGACCTTCTCCGTCATGCTGTGGATGCCGTCCTGGGGCGGCATGATCAACGGCATCATGACCCTGTCGGGCGCCTGGGATAAGCTGCGCACCGACCCGGTCCTGCGTTTCCTGGTCACCTCGGTCGCCTTCTACGGCATGTCGACCTTCGAAGGCCCGCTGATGTCGGTCAAGCCGGTCAACGCCCTGTCGCACTACACCGACTGGACCGTCGGCCACGTGCACTCCGGCGCTCTCGGCTGGGTCGCCTTCATCTCCTTCGGCGCGATCTACTATCTGGTTCCGGTGCTGTGGAAGCGCTCGCAGCTCTACAGCCTGCGTCTGGTCAGCTACCACTTCTGGACCGCCACCATCGGCATCGTGCTGTACATCACCGCCATGTGGGTGTCGGGCATCATGCAGGGCCTGATGTGGCGCGCCTACGACAACCTGGGCTTCCTGCAGTACTCCTTCGTGGAGACCGTCGCGGCGATGCACCCGTTCTACGTGATCCGCGCGATGGGCGGCGTCCTGTTCGTCACCGGCGCTCTCATCATGGTCTACAACCTGTGGCGCACGGCGAAGGGCGATGTCCGCATCGAGAAGCCCTATGTCACCACGCCGCACAAGGCGACGGTCGGCGCGGCCTGACGCTAGGGAAGGATGCGAGAAATGGCTCAGGATAAAAAGGGCTTCAGCCACGACCTGATCGAGCGGAACACCCTTCTGCTGATCGTGCTCGTGCTGATCACCGTGTCGATCGGCGGTCTGGTTCAGATCGTCCCGCTCTTCACGATCGAATCGACCATCGAGAAGGTGGAGGGGGTCCGTCCCTACTCCCCGCTCGAGCTGGCCGGGCAGAACATCTACTTCCGCGAAGGCTGCTACAACTGCCACAGCCAGCAGATCCGTCCGTTCCGTGACGAGGTCGAACGCTATGGTCACTACTCGCTGGCGGCGGAGTCGATGTACGACCATCCGTTCCAGTGGGGCTCCAAGCGCACCGGCCCGGATCTGGCCCGCGTCGGCGGCAAGTACTCCAACGACTGGCAGGTCGCCCATCTGGTGAACCCGCGCGCGGTCGTGCCGGAGTCGATCATGCCGACCTACGGCTGGATGAAGGACCGTCCGCTGAGCTACGGCGACATCGCCGACCACCTGAAGACCCTGAAGATCGTCGGGGTGCCCTACACCGACGAGCAGATCGCCAACGCCAAGGCCGATCTGGAAGCGCAGAAGAACCCGGACGGCGACACCGCCGGCCTGACGAAGCGCTACCCGAAGGCCGTGGTCGCGAACTTCACCGGCAGCAAGACCGTCACCGAAATGGACGCTCTGGTTGCCTACCTGCAAGTGCTGGGCACCATGGTGGACTTCACCAAGTACCAGTCCAAGCAGCTGCAGCAGTAATCGGGGGAGGAATCCATGGACTTGGATTCGATCACGGTGATGCTTCGGTCCTTCTGGACGGTGTGGTTGATGCTGCTGCTGACGGGCATCCTGGTTTACGCCATGTGGCCCGGCAACCGCCGCACCTTCGACGACGCCGCCCAGATCCCGCTCAAGGATGATGGTCAGGAGCTTTAGACCATGGCACAGAATTACAAGGACGAGCTGTCCGGCGTCGAGACCACCGGCCACGAGTGGGATGGACTGCGCGAGCTGAACAATCCGCTGCCCAAGTGGTGGCTGTATCTCTTCTACGTCTGCATCGCCTGGGCGATGGCCTATTACGTGTTCTACCCGGCCTGGCCGCTGGGCAAGACCTACACGAAGGGCATCCTCGGCTATTCCCAGCGCGAAGAACTGGATACTAAGCTGGCGGAAGCGAAGGCCGGCCAGGCCAAGTACCTGACCGCCATCGCCGCAAAGTCGGTCGACGAAATCCAGAAGGACAAGGACCTGCTGGGCTTCGCGATGGCCGGCGGCCGGTCCTACTTCAACGAGAACTGCGCCGCCTGCCACGGCGCCGGCGGCCAGGGTGCCAAGGGCTTCCCGACGCTGGCCGACGACGTGTGGCTGTGGGGCGGTGCCTCGGCCGACATCTACAAGACCATCCAGCACGGCATCCGGTCTGACGATGGCGACACCCGCGGCACGCCGGGCACCGGCATGACCGCCTTCGGCAAGGACGGCATCCTCACCCGCGACCAGATCGATCAGGTGACGGACTATGTTCTGTCGCTGAACGGCAAGCCTGCCGATGCGGGCAAGGTCGCCAAGGGCAAGACCGTCTATGACGAGAACTGCGCCGCCTGCCACGGCGACGCAGCCCAGGGTGCGGTTGCCGCCGGCATCGACGGCGTCGGCGCTCCGCCGCTGAAGCAGGCCAACTGGCTCTACGGCGGCGACAAGGCGACGCTGATGGAGACGGTGACCAACGGCCGTGCCGGCGTGATGCCGGCCTGGTCCAAGCGTCTGGACGACGCGACGATCAAGTCGCTGGCGGTCTACGTCCACAACCTGGGCGGCGGCAAGTAAGCCGGCAGGTAAGCTGGCTGGCCGGGGAACCGGTTCGGAACTGACCGGAAAGGCGTCGGGGGGTACTCCCCGGCGCCTTTTTCTTATGCGCAACTGGCGGTCGGACGGCCGCTTCGTTAACTTCCTGTCATTTGATCCATCGCAATGTACCTGCGGCAATCGGTCGCCATAGTGCCTCCCGACCGGCCACACACATCGTCGATCGAACGCCGCCGATCGAAAGCAGCCGACCAGTCGAAGGGCAGCCACCGACCATGAGCATCAGCACCGCCACCGGAAACCGCCCCGTCCCCCCGAAGCGTGGCAAGGCGCCGCGCCAGCCGGGATGGTACATCCCCTGGATCTTCGTCGGCGTCTTCATGATCGTCCTGGCGGTGAACGGGGTGATGGTCCATTTCGCGATGTCGAGTTGGACCGGGGTGGAGACCGAGAACCACTTCATCAAGGGTCTCGGCTACAACAACGACCTCGCCGGCGCCCGTGCCCAGGCGGAGCGCGGCTGGCAGGTCGAGCCCCAATTCACCAGCACCGAGCCGCGCAAGGCGGTGATCGCCATCACCGCGCGTGACAAGCAGGGTCAGGTCCTGAAGGACGCCACCGTCTCCGTGACGATGATCCGCCCGACCGCGGAAGGGCACGACAAGAGCCTGACGCTGCCCTATCTGGGCGAGGGCCGCTATGGCGCCCCGGTGGAGCTGGATCTGGAAGGCCAGTGGGACATGCGCTTCGTCATCACCCACGCCACCGGCGACTATCAGGACCAGAAGCGCGTCTGGGTGCAGTGACGGCGGCGACACCGCCGCGACCGGGACAGTCAGGGTGACGTTGAGATGACCGTCTGCCTCCATTGCGGACAAGAGCTGGGCGAAGGCGCGCAGAACGGGACGATCGCCGGTGCCATGACCGCCGGTGACGGCGCCGGTCCCTTCTGCTGCACCGGCTGTGCCGCCGCGTACGACCTCGTCCGCGGGCTGGGGCTGGAGCGCTATTACGAGCGCCGCAGCGTCGATCCCACCGCCCGCCCGCTGCGCCCCGACGAGACCCCGGCCGCCGATTACGAGCCGCATGCCCGCGAGGAGTCCGACGGCAGCCGCAGCCTGCACCTGATGGTCGACGGCATGCAGTGCGCGGCCTGCGTCTGGCTGATCGAATCGGCCCTCAGCCGCCAGCCGGGCATCGGTCAGGCCCGCATGAACATGACCACGCGCCGGCTGACCGTGCGCTGGGACCCCAAGGAGACCGACGCCAACGCGGTGGTCGGCACCGTGGCGCAGCTGGGATACCGCGCCGTGCCCTTCGACCCGGAGCGGCTGGGCGGCGCCCAGGCGAAGAGCGAGAAGGAGCTGCTGCGCGCCATGGCGGTGGCGGGCTTCGCCATGGGCAACGTCATGCTGCTGTCGGTGTCGGTCTGGGCCGGCCACAGCCAGGGCATGGGCACCGCCACCCGCGACCTGATGCATTGGATTTCGGCGCTGGTCTGCATGCCGGCCATCGCCTATGCGCTGCGGCCCTTCGCGCGCTCGGCGCTGTCGGCGCTCAGCCATGGCCGCACCAACATGGACGTGCCGATCACCATCGGCGTCCTGCTCGCCACCGGCATGAGCCTGTTCGAGACGATCCACAGCGGCGAGCACGCCTATTTCGACGGCGCGGTGATGCTGCTGTTCTTCCTGCTGATCGGCCGTTATCTCGACCAGCGGGCGCGCGGCCGGGCGCGGTCGGCGGCGGAACAGCTGCTGGGCCTGCGCGCCAACGCCGTCACCATCCTGAACGCGGACGGCACCAGCGCCGTGGTCGCGCCGGAGCAGGTCGGCCCCGGCAGCACCATCCTGGTCGCCGCCGGCGAGCGCATTCCCGTCGACGGCCGGGTGTCCGACGGTGTGTCCGACCTCGACACCGCGCTCATCACCGGCGAGACGGTGCCGGGCACCGCGCGGCCGGGCGATCAGGTCTTCGCCGGCACCCTGAACCTGACTGCTCCCTTGCGCCTGACCGTCACCGCGGTGGGGGAGGGCACGCTGCTGGCCGAGATCGTCCGGCTGATGGAGGTGGCGGAGCAGGGCCGCGCCAAATATGTCGCCATCGCCGACCGGGTGTCGCGCCTCTACGCCCCCGTCGTGCATCTGACCGCGCTGACCACCTTCGCCGCCTGGATGCTGCTGGGCGGGGTGGTGTGGCAGGACGCGCTGATGAACGCCATCGCCGTGCTGATCATCACCTGCCCCTGCGCGCTGGCGCTGGCTGTGCCGGTGGTGCAGGTGATCGCCAGCGGCCGGCTGATGCGGCAGGGCACCCTGCTGAAAAGCCCGACCGCGCTGGAACGGCTCGCCGCCATCGACACGGTGGTGTTCGACAAGACCGGCACTTTGACCGAAGGGCGCCCGGTGCCGCAGCTGGACGGATTGCCGGCGGAGGATCTGGCGCTGGCGGCCTCGCTCGCCGCGGCAAGCCGCCATCCGCTGGCCCGCGCGCTGGCCGCCGCCGCTCCGGAGGTTCCGGTGGCTGCCGGTGTGCGCGAGATCGCCGGCGCCGGCCTGTCCTTGCAGACGGCGGACGGCGAGGTGCGGCTGGGCAGCCGCCGTTTTACCGGCGCGCCGTCGGATGCCGAGGATGCCGCCGGTCCGGAGCTGTGGCTGGCCCGTCCGGGCGAGGAGCCGCGCCGGATCGTCTTCCTCGACGCCCCGCGTCCGGATGCCGCCGCCGTGGTGACGGCGCTGAAGGCGCGCGGGCTGGAGGTGAAGCTGCTGTCGGGCGACCGCAAGGGCGCGGTGGCGGCGGTGGCGGAGCGGCTGGGCATCGCCGATTGGCGGGCAGAGCAGACGCCGGCCGACAAGACCGCGGCGCTGGCGGACCTGGCGGCGGAGGGCCGCACCGTGCTGATGGTCGGCGATGGGCTGAACGACGCCCCGGCGCTGGCCGCCGCCGCGGTGTCGATGTCGCCCTCCACCGCGGTGGACGTCAGCCAGACCGCCGCCGACGTGGTGTTCCAGGGCCGGCTGCTGCGCCCGATCGTCGAGACGGTGGAGGTCGCCCGTCGGTCCGGCCGTCTGGTGAAGCAGAATTTCGGCATCGCGCTGGTGTATAACCTGTGCGCCGTGCCGCTCGCGATGGGGGGGCTGCTGACGCCGCTGCTGGCGGCGCTGGCCATGTCGTCCTCGTCGCTGATCGTCATTCTCAACGCGCTGCGGCTGGCCCGCGGCGCCGTCGTCAAGGATCTTCCCGTGCGGGACATCGCCGCGCGGGAAGCGTCGGGTAAGGATTCGGGTGATGGACGAGCTTCTCTATCTGATCGCGATCGCGCTGAGCCTGGGCGGTCTGGGGCTGGGGGCCTTTCTGTGGGCGCTTAAATCCGGTCAGTTCGACGATCTGGACGGGGCGGCCCACCGCGTGCTGTTCGACGATGATCTGCCGCCGCCCGCCCGCGCCGGACATGAGGCTGCCAAGCCGGCGGAGGCCGGGCGCGGGCAATAGGCCCACATTCTGTACGGGCAATGAAAGGGACGTATGCGTGCGAGGTTGCGATTCCGAGCGATTGCCACCAATATGAGCGCATGCGGAATGAAAGGCTGGGTTCGTCCATGCCACCCTTCGATATGGTCCGGGCTCGCGATAAGAGCGCTGCGACGGAAATGAATCCCTGCGGGGCCTGTCCCGTGCGCAGCCTGACGGTGTGCGCCGCGCTGGAACCCGAGGAATTGCGCCGTCTTGCCGACATTCTGCAGAATGTGCGCATCGACGCCGGCCACACCCTGTTCGCCGAGGGTGACGCCGCCGACGCGCTCTACAACGTCACGTCGGGCACGGTGAAGCTGTACAAGCTGCTGCCGGACGGGCGTCGCCAGATCACCGGCTTCCTGGTGACCGGCGATTTCCTGGGGCTGGCCGTCAACGACAGCTATGCCTACACCGCCGAGTCGGTGACCAGCGCCTCGCTCTGCCGCTTCCCGCGCAAGAAGATCGACGCGCTGCTGGAGGAATTCCCCAAGATGCAGCGGCGCCTGTTCTCCATGGCGTCGAACGAGCTGGCCGCCGCGCAGGACCAGATGCTTCTGCTCGGCCGCAAGACGGCGAAGGAGAAGATCTGCTCCTTCCTGCTGATGCTGTCGCAGCGCGCCGCCCGCCGTGGCCACAAGGAAAACCCGGTCTTCGTGCCGATGAGCCGCGCCGACATCGCCGACTATCTGGGCCTGACCACCGAAACCGTCAGCCGCACCTTCACCCAGCTGAAGACCGCCGGGGTGATCTCGCTGCAGGAAGGCAACAAGGTCCTGATCGCCGACCTCGACGCGATGTACGATCTGGCCGAGGGGGCGTGACGCGCAGCCTCGCGCTTTTGCGGGGTGCGGGCGTGTTCGACAAATTCTCCACGGATGTCACGGATTTAAACACGGATGTCACGGATGTTCTTCCGCAAGGCCTTGGCCTTCCGAAGAGCAGCCGCCTTGGCAAGTCATGAAAAAATCCGTGTAATCCGTGTATAAATCCGTGACATCCGTGTAGATCTTGCCAGGCATCTCTGCGCGCTGGCAAGAATACAGCCAGCGCGCGTTACTCCCTACCGATCGACCGCAGTTCGAACAGCAGCCACACCAGCATCGACACCACGAGGATCGCGCCGGCCTGATGGGCGGCGGCGATGGGAATCCACACCACGGTCAGCAGCGTGGCGATGCCCATGGCGATCTGCAGCAGGACCATGGCGCCCGACGCCAGCGCCGCGCGGCCGGCGCGGCCGGGAAGGCGGGCATTGAGGACGCGGGCGGCCAGCACCAGCACCACCACGCCGGTCAGGATCGCCAGCACGCGATGGATCAGCTGGATCGCCGCGGTGTTCTCGAACGGATTGATCCACCAGGGGGTCAGCGTGTCGACCTCCGGCGGGATCCAATGGCCGGCCATCAGCGGGAAGGTGTTGTAGGCGAAGCCGGCATCCGATCCGGCGACGAAGGCGCCCCAGACGATGGTCACGGCGACCATCCCCAGCGCCCAGCGGGCGTGGCGGCGCAACGGCGCCGATTCCGGCCGCCAGCCGGCGAGCGGCAGCGGATCGAGCAGGCCCAGCGCGGTGCGCAGCAGCAGGGCATAGATCAGGATCGCGGTGCTGAGATGCAGGGCCAGCCGGTAATGGCTGACGTTCGGCGAATCGACCAGCCCGCTCTTCACCATGAACCAGCCGATGCCGCCCTGCAGCCCGCCCAGCAGGAACAGCCCGGCCAGCTTCGGCCACAGCTCGGCCGAGATGCGGCCCTGCATCCAGAAGCGCAGGAAGGGGATCAGGAAGACGAAGCCGATCAGCTGGCCCCACAGCCGGTGGAACCACTCCCACCAGAAGATCGACTGGAAACCGGCCAGATCCATGTGGCTGTTGTAGATGCGGAATTCCGGCGTCGCCTTGTACAGGTCGAAGACGCGGTTCCATTCCGCCGAGGACAGCGGCGGCAGGATGCCGATCAGCGGCTTCCACTCCACCATCGACAGGCCGGATTCCGTCAGCCGGGTGATGGCGCCGATCACGGCCATGGCCAGCACCATGGCGGCGCAGACCAGAAGCCAGACGGCGATCGGCCGGTTCGGGTTGGGGCGAGTTGCGGCGGCGAGGCTGTCGGAGGCGAAGGCGGTCAAGGCGGCATTCCGGAGCACGGCGGTGGGATGTTCGCCAATGTGGTGCGAACATCCCGTCCCGTCAAACGCCTCTTGTCAGGCGCCTCTTGCCCCGTGCCCGCCGGGACGGCGGATCAGACGGTGCCGTCGGCGGTGGTCACCCCGGTCTGGGGCTGGGCGGTCTGGCCCTGGAACAGCGCCTCTTCCGCCGCGCGGCGGGCGACGAGGCCTGCCAGCTTGGTCGGCTTGCCGTTCACCGTGGCATAGACCCAGCGGCCGAACTGGTCGGCGGCCCCGGCGTAATCGCCGGCATTCAACAGCTTCAGCAGGGTCGAGCTTTGCAGGCTGCCGGCGCCCAGATTGAAGACGAAGGAGGACAGGGCGCCGCGCTGGTCGTCGTTCAGCGCCACCTTCACCAGCCCGTCGACGCGGCCCGCCGCCTCGGTCAGGTCGGAGGCGAGAAAGGCGTCGGCCTGCTCGGCGGTGATGGTCTGGCCCATCTTCACCCCGGCGGTGTGGCCGTAACCGATGGTGGGAACGCCGGCCGGGCAGAGATAGGCGTTGAGGTACAGGCCCTCGAAATGCTTCACGAGATCGACCGCGGCTTGGCAGACCGGCTTGGTGGTCATGGATGCTAACTCCCGGTTGGCGCGCCGGGCGGACACCATCCGCCCGCAACGGGAGTGATCCTATGCGAGATACGCGCTTAGCGGGAAGGATAGAATGCAAATTGTCGTAATTCGCCGCAAGTCCATCGGATGGGCTGCCGGAGAGTCAGGGTGTCAGCGTCTGCGCGGCGCCGAACAGCACGAACAGGGCGAACAGCAGCGCGAACAGCCCGGCAATGGTCGTGACCTCCAGCAGCGCCTCCACCAGCCGGCTCTCACGAGTCCGCCAGTCCACCGCCTTCCGCTTCGCCGCCATCGTCCCCTCCACCTCTGCAGCCCCGGTATTCGCTAAAATTTTAGCGAATACCGGGGCGTGGTGCTGTGACGGCAGTCACAGGGGGGTGAAAGGGCGCCGGCCGGGATCAGTGAAGGCGGAAATCGGCGGCGACGTGGCGAAGCTCGCCGGGGGTGATCAGGGTCTGGCTCGCCAGCCGCACCGAATGCAGCTTGCCATCCAGATTGCGCTGCCAGAAATCGAGGAAGCGGCGCAGCACCGGATAGTCCGGTGCCTGGTCCAGCTCCTGCCACAGGTAGGACTGCAGCAGGCCGGGATGGTCCGGCATATGGTAGAGAATCTCGGCGGTGGTCAGGCGGAAATCGCGGAGCTGGAGGCTGAGATCGGCCATGCGCGGTCTCCCGTTCGGTGGGGGGATCGGGTGGGTCTGGCGGTGTCCGGTTCCTTCCGGTGCCGTTCCGGCATGGAGGCAGGCGCCGGAACGGTCGGGTCCTTCGTGACCGTTTGAAGAAATCTTGCCGCGGAGCGGGTCGGGGTGCAACGGAAAACATCCAGCGCTTTCAGTGTGTTAGCAGCATGTTTCGGTGAGTGCTGCCGGCATTCGCGACAAATTCCGAAATGAGCCTCTTGAATCCCCAAACCGCTTCTATTAGCTGTCTGGCACTCGCCGGGTGGGAGTGCTAACAGCCGCCGCCCGCGCCAATTCACGTCAGTCAGAACCAAGCCTTGATCCAAGGAGGCATTCCATGAAGTTCCGCCCGCTGCACGACCGCGTCGTCGTCAAGCGTCTGGAGTCCGACACCAAGACCAAGGGTGGGATCATCATCCCCGACACGGCCAAGGAAAAGCCGCAGGAAGGCGAGATCATCGCCGTCGGCCCCGGCGCCCGTGACGAGTCGGGCAAGGTCGTGGCGCTGGACGTCAAGGCCGGCGACCGTATCCTGTTCGGCAAGTGGTCGGGCACGGAAGTGAAGATCGAAGGCGTCGATTACCTGATCATGAAGGAATCGGACATCATGGGCGTCATCGAGGCCTAAGTCCTCCGCCCGTATCCTTCGAAATTTACAAGTTAAAGGAATCGAGACATGGCTGCCAAAGACGTCAAGTTCGGCCCCACCGCGCGCGAAAAGCTGCTGCGTGGCGTTGACATCCTCGCCGACGCCGTGAAGGTCACGCTGGGCCCGAAGGGCCGCAACGTCGTGATCGAGAAGTCCTTCGGCGCTCCGCGCATCACCAAGGACGGTGTGTCGGTCGCCAAGGAAATCGAACTGTCGGACAAGTTCGAGAACATGGGCGCCCAGATGGTCCGCGAGGTCGCCTCGAAGACCAACGATCTGGCCGGTGACGGCACCACCACCGCCACCGTGCTGGCCCAGGCCATCGTCCGCGAAGGCGTGACGAAGGTCGCCGCCGGCCTGAACCCGATGGACCTGAAGCGCGGCATCGACATCGCCGTCGCCGCCGTCGTCGCCGACATCCAGGCCCGCGCCAAGAAGGTCACGACCAACGACGAGATCGCCCAGGTCGGCACCATCTCCGCCAACGGCGAAGCCGAGATCGGCAAGATGATCGCCCAGGCGATGGAGCGCGTCGGCAACGAGGGCGTCATCACGGTGGAAGAGGCCAAGAGCCTGGACACCGAGCTGGACGTCGTCGAGGGCATGCAGTTCGACCGCGGCTACCTGTCGCCGTACTTCATCACCAACGCCGACAAGATGATCGCGGATCTCGAGAATCCGTACATCCTGCTGCACGAGAAGAAGCTGTCGGGTCTGCAGCCGCTGCTGCCGGTCCTGGAGTCGGTCGTGCAGTCGTCGCGTCCGCTGCTGATCATCGCCGAGGACATCGAGGGCGAGGCGCTGGCCACCCTGGTCGTCAACAAGCTGCGCGGCGGCCTGAAGATCGCCGCCGTGAAGGCCCCGGGCTTCGGTGATCGCCGCAAGGCGATGCTGGAGGACATGGCCATCCTGACCGGCGGCCAGGTCATCTCGGAAGACCTCGGCATCAAGCTCGAGAACGTCACGCTCGACATGCTGGGCACCGCCAAGAAGGTCGTGATCTCCAAGGAGACCACCACGATCGTCGACGGCGCCGGCGAGAAGGCCGACATCGAAGCCCGTTGCGGCCAGATCCGCGCCCAGGCCGAGGAGACCACCTCGGACTACGACCGCGAGAAGCTGCAGGAGCGTCTGGCCAAGCTGGCCGGCGGCGTCGCGGTCATCCGCGTCGGCGGTGCGACCGAGGTCGAGGTGAAGGAGCGCAAGGACCGCGTTGACGACGCCATGCACGCCACCCGCGCCGCGGTGGAAGAGGGCGTGGTCGCCGGCGGTGGTTCGGCCCTGCTGTACGCCGGCAAGGCTCTGGACAAGCTGGTCCCGGCCAACGACGAGCAGCGCGTCGGCATCGACATCATCCGCCGCGCCCTGCAGGCCCCGGTCCGTCAGATCGCCTACAACGCGGGCACCGACGGTTCGATCGTGGTCGGCAAGCTGCTGGACCAGAACGATGCCAACTTCGGCTACGACGCCCAGAAGGGTGAGTTCACCGATCTGGTCGCCGCCGGCATCATCGATCCGGTGAAGGTGGTTCGCACCGCCCTGCAGGACGCGGCCTCGATCGCCGGCCTGCTGATCACCACCGAGGCGATGATCGCCGAGAAGCCGGAGAAGAAGGCTGCTCCGGGCGGCATGCCGGGTGGCATGGGCGGCATGGACGACATGGGCTTCTAATAGCCCACCGTTCGACCGTTCAATGGTTCGGAAAGGGGCGCCTCCGCAAGGGGGCGCCCTTTTCCTTTGCCCGAGAGTGGACCTCTGCCGCCGCACCCCTGATCCTGAAATGTCAAGGCGAACTCCACCTTGCTTTGCCGCGGTCGCCTCCCAATAATCCGCCCCTCTCTTGCCGGGTGCCCCAGCGTGGGGCGCCGGCCTCCTGACTTCCGTATATTTTAACGAGGGCCTGTTCCATGCGCTCCTTCGAGGGCCAGCATTCCGACAACGTCGCCATCAAGCGCACCCGCGAGCAGAAGCAGCGCCAGCTGGTTCAGCTCAAGGAGCAGCTGGCGACGCTGAAAGCCCACGCGGCCCCCGCCATCCGTGAAGCGTTGGTCAAGCGCATCGCCGAACTCGACGCCGAACTGCGCCAGCCCGCCAAGCCGCCCCGCGAAGGTCGTGAGGGCCGCGAAGGCCGCGAGGGTCGTGGTGGCGAGGGCCGTGAAGACGCGCCGCGCCATCCCCGCCGCGAATCCCGCCCCAGCGTCTTCCGCGCCGAAGACAGCAGCGACCGCGCCGGCGCCCTGTCCGCGTCCAGCGTCTTCGCCTCGCCCCGCCGCCGCAGCTGAAGCACGGACAGCCCGATGCCCGCCGACCGCGTCGCCTCCGCCAAAGGTTCCCGTCTGGCCGATCAGGCTTGGCTGCTGATGATGCTGCCGCCCCTGTTCTGGGCCGGCAATGCGGTCCTGGGGCGCGCGGTCGCCGGGGCGGTGCCGCCCATCGGGCTGGCCTTCTGGCGCTGGTGCCTGGGCATGCTGGTGGTGCTGCCCTTCGCCTGGCCGCATCTGCGCCACGACATCACGCCGATCCTGGCGCGGTGGAAGAGCGTCCTGCTGCTGGGCACGCTGGGCATCGGCATCTACAACACCTTCCAATACATCGCGCTGAACACGACGACGGCACTGAACTGCGTGATGCTGCAGTCGTCGATGCCGGTGATGATCGTGCTGATGAGCCTCGTCCTGTTCCGCGACCGGATCGGGGCGATGCAGGGGGTGGGGATCGCCGTCTCCCTGGTCGGCGCGACGACGCTGATCTCGCACGGCGATCCGGCGACTCTGCTGGGGTTGGAGCTGAATGCCGGCGACGTCTGGATGCTGGCGGCGGTGGTGATCTATGCCGCCTATACCACGCTGCTGCGCCGCCGGCCGGCGATCCATGGCCTGAGCTTCGTCGTCGTCACCTTCGCCATCGGCGCGGTGGAATTGCTGCCCTTCTACATCTGGGAGAGTCTGAGCGGACACCCGGTGCAGGCCAGCGGCGTCACGCTGCTGGCGGTCGGCTATACCGTGCTGTTCCCGTCCATCGCCGCCTATCTGTGCTTCAACCGGGCGGTGGAGCTGCTCGGTCCCAACACCGCCGGTCTCGCCATCCATCTGGTGCCGGTCTTCGGCAGCCTGCTGGCCATCCTGTTCCTGGGCGAGCAGCCGCATCTGTATCACGGGGTCGGCATCGCGCTGATCGCCGCCGGCATCGTCCTGGCGACCCGCCGCCGGGCCTGAGCGGGGGCGGGGGCAGGCGCAGCAATAAAATTACCGGAAAAGAGAAATTTTCGGAATGTGCCGGCGAAATAAAAAGCTGGGATTTGATTGTTTCACGTGGGACAAAGTTGGGAGGGCGTTTTTCCGCGGGCTGGTATCGGTCCAGAAGAAGAACTTGCGAGTTTTCTCGCGAAGTTCGCCATCAGGTTTTTCCCGCGCCACGGGATAGCGTCTTGATTGGGCTTCTTGTTCGGGTGTTCGCCCGTATAATATCCCCGATATCCTTTTAGACACCCCCACTATCCCTCGCGCCTGCGGCGGTCAATAAGGGACGACCGCTAAAATATGGGTCATGGCGGCGGTTCGGTGTCGGATCGATCGTCATGTGGAGCCGGCGCTGTTCGCCGGTCCGATGTGGTGGAGGTCCCAAGATGCCCCTGCAAATGTCCGCGCCCGCTTACCAGCAAGCCGCCTGCCTGGTTCATATCGTCGACGGCGACCTGCTGTCGCGCAGCACGCTCTCGCGGGCGCTGGGCGCCGTCGGCATCGCCTGCCGGGTCCACAGCACCGCCGCCGATGCGCTGGCCGTGCTGGGCACCGCGTCCTCCTGCATCGTCCTGCGCAGCGACCTGCCGGACATGACCGCCATCGAATTCATGTCCGAGGCCTCGCTGCACGGGCATGACCTGCCGGTGCTGGTGGTGACCGAGCAGGGCGACGTCGACGCCGCCGTGGCCGCGATGAAGGCAGGCGCCATGGACTGCATCGCCCATCCCTTCGCCATCCCGGCCTTCCTGGAGCGGCTGCGCGCCTGTCTCGCCTCCGGCAATCCCCATGCCCAGCAGCGCGACCGCAGCCGCGACGCCGTCCGCCGGCTGGCCCTGCTGAGCCGCCGCGAGTCGGAGGTTCTGGAACTGATCGTCGAGGGCAAGCAGAGCAAGACCATCGCCTGGGAACTGGGCATCAGCATCAAGACGGTGGAGGTCCACCGCGCCCGCATCATGGAAAAGACCGGCTGCCGGTCCATCGTCGGGCTGGGCCGCCTGTGGGAGGCGGCGGAGATGCTGCGCGGGCGCGACCTGCTCCATGGGCTTCCCGTCCGCCAGCCGGCCCAGCCGGCACTGATGGAAGTGGCAGCATCCTGACGCAGGGCACGAGGCGGAATCCTGGAAGTTGCGCTTCGTCCGGTTCCGGCCGGGCGAAAAATGAGACGAGACGTGTCCTTTACGTGGGCTTGACCACAAGAGGATTGTAATGTTCTGGCGATGAGCAACCAGAACGCCGACAGGAGCGGTCCGATGTTCCCCGATCATGGTCACCGTCGCATCGCCGTGGCGTCGCCCGACGACATCGCCACGGCGCGTCGGATCGCGGCGGAGCGGGCCGAGGGCGTTCTGGCGGCCGACGAGGCGGCCCGGCTGGACCGGCTGGTGGCCGCGCTGGCCGAGCATGCGCTGGGCCGGCCGGACGGCACGCTGCTGATCGCGCGGATGCGATCGGGCGCCGGTGTCGAATGCCTGGCCTACGACCGCGATCCCGCCACCGCCGAACTGCCGGCGCCATCCGGGGGCGATGCGGGTCTCGGCATCGCGCTGGAAACGGTTCGGGCGCTGGCCGACCGCTTCCACATCCATGTGACGCCGGGCATCGGCTCGGCACTGCTGGCCCGCGTGCTGCGGCCCGGGGCGGACGACGGGCCGACCGCCGACGCCATGGTGCAGACCGGGGCCGTCATGGTCGAGCGGAGCGGGGGGGAGGTCGCGCGGGGCGGCCCCTTCATCGACCATTGGTTCGTCGGCTGCGCGCCCGCCCGCGGCGAGTATGGCCCCTGCGGCATCGCGCTGATGATCGACGGCGACACGGTGGCCGGCGGCAATGCAGGCGTGGCTGCCGGAGCCGGATCCGATGCCGGGGGAGGTGAGGTCTATGGTCCTCCTCCCTATCCCCCCACGGTGATGACGCCCGCGGTGGTCCGGCAGGTGGAGACGGTGGTCGCCGCCACGGTGCCCGGCCTGCCGGCGCCCATGGTGGTCAATGCGATCCGGCGCGATCTGAAGGGGCGGCCCGAACTGGGGCTTTCCGAGGACAAGACCCTGGCGCAGATCGGACGGGCCGCCGTCGCGGTTCTGCGATTCGACGCCAAGGCCGTCGACTATACCGCGCTCGGCACCGTGGCCGGGGCGGTGGTGCGCCCGCAGGAGCTGACGGCGCTCGGCGCGCGCTGGGCGATGATCGGCTTCAACCCGCTGGCACCGGCCGCCGTCCATCTGCTGTGGGGACCGGGCGACCATGTCGTGCTCTACACCGGCGGATGCGCCCGGCTGCCCGCCCTGTTCATCCGCCGTGACCTGCGCACGGTCGACCCGACGCTGGCGGCGCTGGTCCTGCTGCGCGACGGCGCGGTGTGCGACGACGACCACACCATCCTGGTGCTGCGCAACCGCGCCGATCAGGTTCCGGCATCGGCCGCCTGACGAGGCTTATCGGCCCCAGCCATGCGGACCGCCGGGGCGTTCCCAGGCATGGGGGTCGCCGTTGTGGTCCCGCCCCCGCTGGTGCCAGCCGCGATCGCCCCAATCGTGATCCCCCCGGCCGCGATCCCTCCAGCCGCGATCCCTCCGGCCGTGGTCGCCATCCCACGAGCGGTAGCGGTAACCGGGCTGCACGATGACCGGCGGCGGCACCGCATAGACAGTGGGCGGCGGCACCACCACCGGCCCGCCGTAAGCGGGATAGTAGGGATCGTAGGGGTCGTAGCCATCGTAGGCGACGCAGCCGGACAGCGCGGCGGCACCCGCGGCCAGAAGCAGGGCGGTCAGCATCTTCGGCAGGATCATCGGACGAATGGTGCGCATGGCCTTGCTTCCTGTCTTGCGGAGGACCGGGATCGGTGAGGAAAGCGGTCATCGGTACAAACAGCCCAACCCACCCGGCTATTCCATACCTCTTTGGCGTCACCCTGTCCGGAGCAGGTGCGGCGGCGGATCGTCCATCGCGGTTTCTGATGGATGAAACAAGAACTATGAATTTCACATATCCGATTGGCGCCGTCATCCTGTGTCTCGACTTCCTCCACAGCATGAAGACGAGGCCATCATGAAAGCCATCGGCTACCGCAAGTCCCTGCCCATCACCGATGCCGACGCGCTGATCGACGTCGAGATCGACCGCCCGGCCGCCGCCGGCCGCGACCTGCTGGTCCGGGTGGAGGCGGTGTCGGTCAACCCGGTGGACACCAAGCTGCGCCGCAACGCCTCGCCGGCCGAGGGTGACCTGCGCATCCTCGGCTTCGATGCCGCCGGCATCGTCGAGGCGGTCGGGCCGGACGTGACCTTGTTCCGTCCCGGCGACGCGGTGTTCTATGCCGGCGCCATCGACCGCCCCGGCACCAACAGCGAATATCATCTGGTCGACGAGCGCATCGTCGGCGTCCGCCCGGCCAGCCTGAGCGTCGCCGAGGCCGCCGCCCTGCCGCTGACCGCCATCACCGCCTGGGAGATGCTGTTCGACCGGCTGAGCCTGCCGCGCGATGCCAGTGAGAAAAACAATGGTGAGGGCAAGTCGCTGCTGATCGTCGGCGGGGCCGGCGGCGTCGGCTCCATCGCCATCCAGCTGGCCCGCCGGCTGAGCAAGGTCCGGGTGCTGGCCACCGCCTCGCGTCCGGAGACCGCCGACTGGGTGCGCGAACTGGGCGCCCATGACGTGATCGACCACAGCCGGCCGATGGCGGAGCAGGTGAAGGCGCTGGGGCTGTCCGGCGTCGATTACGTCTTCTCCACCAACGCGACCGACCACCATTTCCAGGATCTGGTCGAGCTGGTGGCGCCGCAGGGCCATATCGGCCTGATCGACGATCCGGAGCCCATCGATGTCCGCCTGCTGAAGCGCAAGAGCGTCTCGCTGCATTGGGAGCTGATGTTCACCCGATCGCTGTTCCAGACCGCCGACATGATCGCCCAGCACGAGCTGCTGACCGAGGTGTCGCGGCTGGTCGACGCCGGCACCCTGCGCACGACGCTGACGGAAACGCTGGGCCGCATCGACGCCGCCACCCTGCGCAAGGCCCATGCCCTGATCGAGTCGGGCAAGGCCCGCGGCAAGGTGGTGCTGGAAGGCTTCTGATCCGCGTTCCCCCGCCGCTCTACCCCGCCAGGGCGAGCGGCGGGCGGGCCGGGCGCATCGCCGCCAGGCTTTCCACGATGAAGCCGACCAGCGGTTCGGCGAGACGGCGGTTGCGCGGCGTCTCGCCGAAGATCGCCATTTCGACATTGCCCAACTCGGGCAGGCCGTCCTCCACCCCCAGCCGGCGCACGCCGTCGGGCACCGAGGATTCGCTCAGCACCGCCACCCCCAGCCCGGCGCGGACGGCGGCCTGCACCCCCATGACGCTGGCGCTGGTGTAGACCACCCGCCAGGACCGCCCGGTTTCGCCCAGCGCCGCCAACCCGCGGTTGCGGAAGACGCAAGGGGCCGGCAGGGCGCAGAAGGGCAAGGGGCCGTCGGCCGGGATTTCCAGGCCGGGGGCGGCGATCCAGCGCATCGGCTCGGTCCAGATGGCGCGGCCGCGGCTGTCGCCGGCATCGCGGCGCGAGATCACGAGGTCCAGCTCTCCGGTATCCAGCGCCGTGACCAGATCGCTGCACAGGCCCACCCGCACGTCGATGTGCAGGCGCGGATGCAGCTTGGCGAAGCGGCGCAGCACATGGGGCAGATGGTCGGACAGGAAATATTCGGCGACGCCCAGCCGCAGCTCGCCCTCCGCCGCCGGTTCGGTGAAGCGCCGCACCGTCTCGTCGTTCAGGTCCAGCATGCGGCGGGCATAGCCCATCAGCAGTTCGCCGTCAGGGGTCAGCGCCAGCGACCGGCTGGTGCGCTCGAACACCCGGCGGCCGAGCATGTCCTCCAGCTTCTTGACCTTGACGCTGATCGCCGACTGCGTCCGGCCCAGCCGTTCGGCCGCCGCGGTGAAGCCGCCGGCCTCCGCCACGGTGACGAAGGCGCGCAGAGCGTCGATCTCCAGATCGGGCAGGGACATGAGGATGCATTCCGGATGGTGATCGGTAGGGCTTATCCTATCGCGATCGTTCATGGATGGCGAGCGGCGCATCGGGGCAGCCTGTGGGACAAGCGGCGGCCGGGCCGTTGAAGCCGGGCGGGAGCGTCCTCATTGTCAGCCTCCGGACCTTGCCGTCCGGATGCCTGACGTTGCTTGAGGAGAGAGACGCCCGATGATCCGCTTTTCCGCGCCGGCCGGCAGCTTGGCTCTTGCGCTTGCCGCTGCCGCCCTGCTCGCCGGTTGTCAAATGCCGGGTTCCATGCCGCCGCCGCAACAGACCGCCGCTCTTCCGCCGCCGGCCGTGCCCAAGCCGCCGCCGGAAGCCCGCGGCATCTGGATCGTCGGCAGCCCGGCCCTGCGCGGCACCGTCGATCAGGCGGCGGCCAAATATAACGGCGGTCCCGACACCAAGCCGCATCTCGATGCCCGTGGCACCGCTGCCGGCTTCCGCTCCTTCTGCGCCGGAGTCGGTCTGGACCACCCCGACATGGTGGCCTCCGACCGTCCGATCAGCGCCGCCGAGTACAAGCGCTGCCGCGCCGCCGGCATCACGCTGACCGAGTATGATTTCGGGTCGAAGCGCTTCGTCTACGTCAAGGATTCGCACATGATGGCGGTGCCCGGCGTCAACGACTTCGTCACCAGCTGGAGCCAGACCGGCAAGCCGGTGAGCGCGCCGACGGCGGGGAGTTGACGGGCGGGGAACTGATGGCGGATCAACCCGCCGCGAACAGCCCGCCCTCATCGGGTGCGTCGGCCGCGTCGTCGGCATTCGGGTCGCCCAGCGCGGTTTCCCAGCCCAGCGCCGGCAGGGTGATGGCGCGGGTGTTGCCGAGGCCGCTGCGGCTGGTGATGAAGCCGCGCTGTTCCATGTAGGTCAGCAGGCGGCGGCCACGTCCTTTGGACCGGCTGCCGCAGGCGCGCGCCACGTCGGCGTCGGACGGGCAGGGGGCATGGTCCAGGGCGGCGCGGGCCAGCAGCAGGAAGACCGGCTGGATGTCCTCCGCCAGGGTGGCGGCGACCTCCATCGCGCGCTGCCAGGCGGGATCGTCGCCGCTGCCGGCCCCGGCGCGGGCGGTCGCCAGACGGCGGCGGAAAGCGGGCAGGGCCAGCCGGTCGCCATCCACCCCGCGACCCCGGCAGCGCACCAGGAAATCCTGGTACAGCACGGCCAGCGAGCGGTAGGGCGCCTCCGGGTCGGCCAGAACCTCGGCCAGAACTTGGTCGTACTGGGCTTCGCGCTCAGCCGCCTGTTCGGGCGTTTCCTCCGGCTCCAAGGGCAGCAGGGCCGGCTGTTCGGCGGCGCTTTCGTCGATTGACGGCGGCGGGGCGGCGGGACGGCCGCGCGCCAGCTGCGCCATCAGGTCGGCGCTGGCCGAGGTCGAGGGGCGGCGGACGTAGCGCGGCGGCTCCGGCTCGGTGGTGGTGAAGATCAGGTCGCGGGCATCCGCCACCGGGGTGGCGGGCGGCGGCATCAGGGTCGGGCTGCCGGTGCGGCCCTGGGTCTCCACCGCGCCGATGCGCAGCGGCAGCGGCCGGCGCGACAAAGCGGGGCCGAGCGCGATGAAGTGGCCGCGCTCCAGGTCGCGGAACATCTCCGCCTGCCGGCGCTCCATGCCCAGCAGGTCGGCGGCGCGCGCCATGTCGATGTCGAGGAAGGTGCGGCCCATCAGGAAGTTCGACGCCTCGGCCGCGACGTTCTTCGCCAGCTTCGCCAGACGCTGGGTGGCGATCACCCCGGCCAGTCCGCGCTTGCGCCCGCGGCACATCAGGTTGGTCATGGCGCCGAGCGAGACCTTGCGCGCCTCGTCCGACACTTCGCCGGCGGCCGAGGGGGCGAACAGCTGCGCCTCGTCCACCACCACCAGCATCGGATACCAGAAGTCGCGGTCGGCATCGAACAGCCCGCCCAGGAAGGCGGCGGCGTGGCGCATCTGCATTTCCGCGTCCAGCCCTTCCAGGTTCAGGACGACGGAGACGCGGTGCTGGCGCACGCGGGCGGCGACGGATTGCAAGGCCGCCTCGCTGTGCTCGTCGGCTTCGACCACCACATGGCCGAAGCGTTCGGCCAGGGTGACGAAGTCGCCTTCCGGGTCGATCACCGCCTGTTGCACCCATTGGGCGCTCTGTTCGATCAGCCTGCGCAACAGGTGCGACTTGCCCGAGCCGGAATTACCCTGAACCAGCAGACGGGTCGCCAGCAGCTCCTCCAGGTCGAGCGTCGCGGCGCTGCCCGCGTTCGTCGCCCCCATGTCGATGCCGACCTTCATCCCGCTCGCCTCCCACTCACCCGAACCGCCCCCGTGAAGAAGGGGGACTTCCTATAGCGCAGGCAGGCGCGGCGATACGAGGATTCGATTCGGGACGGCCGGGCGGCGGAGGGGGAGGCACTCTCCGGCCGATTGAGCGGCAGCGGCCCGGATGAGCGTTCCGGTGGTAGGGTGGGTCTTGCGGTGGAGGGCGGTTTGACCATATTTTGGCGGACAGGAGGGTGCGGTGCCAGCCGCACCCCCCGTCCGGTCCTGTTACTTCAGCAGGTCAAGGATCGCCTTGATCAGCTGCAGCACCAGGACCAGGAGGACGAGTGCTTTTTCCACTCTGTGCTCCCAGGTAGGTGGGACGCGGGCGGTGGCCATTCCGCCGCCCGGTTCCCACCATTGCACGCATAGCGATGCGCGGTGGTGCGGGCAATGCGCATTCCACCGCACCGTGTGTGCGATAGGGCTGTGATCAACCGAAATTCGGATTCTGCCTGTTTCCCCGCGTCTGCGGCGGGAGGGCGCGTTGCGCAACAACGTGGCGCTGCGGTCACGAAACCGCAAACAAGCTCTGTTACAAGCGGATGCTGATCTCATGCCGGATCGGCGCTGGCGGACCGAGCGATGACTGTGCTGACCACGACAAAAGCCGGGACCATGGCCGGCGCCAAAGCCGGACGGACGGCGAATGATGCCGCCGAATCTTATGGCGCGAACTGGACCGCCGTCCGCTCCGCCGAGGGTGCCGCTACGGCGTTCGATTGGGCATCGGCGGTTGGGCTCTTGCGCTATGCCTTCCAACCCATCGTCCAGCTGCGGTCCGGCCGCTGCCATGGCTATGAGGCGCTGCTGCGCGGGTTCGAGCGCACCGGCTTCGCCAATGCGGGCGAGTTGCTGGACGCCGCCGAGGCCGCCGGCCTGCTGGCGACGGTGGAGACGGCGCTGCATGCCAAGGCGGTCGCGGCCTATCGTGCGCTGTCGGGCTGGAGCGAGGCGAAGCTGTTCCTGAACCTGGACGCCCGGCTGATCGGCCGGCCCGACTCGCCCTGGCTCGCCCGCGATCCGGCAGCCGCGCGCAACAGCGGCATCGTGCTGGAGCTGTCGGAAAGCCGGCCGGTGCCCAGCGGCGTCGCGGTGGATGCGGCGGTGGACCGCTACCGCCAGAGCGGGGTCGGGATCGCCATCGACGATTTCGGCGTCGGCCATTCCGGCCTGCGCACGCTGTACGAGGCGCGGCCGGATTACGTGAAGATCGACCGCTTCTTCATCGCCGGCATCGATGCGGACTCGCGCAAGCGGGCGCTGGTGGCGGCGCTGGCCGGCCACGCCCACGCGCTGGGCATCCAGATCGTGGCGGAGGGGGTGGAGACCGCGACCGAGTTCTACACCTGCCGCGATCTCGGTTGCGACTTCGCCCAGGGCTTTTTGATCGCCCGGCCGCGGGTGGATCTGACCGGGCTGCCCAACCGCTATGCGATGGTCGAGGACCTCAACCGCCAGGACCGTCGCCAGCCCAGCGAGTCGCACCGCCGCCTGTCGGAGGTGATCGAAAGGCTGCCGCCGCTGCGGGTGGATTCGCGCAAGACCGAGCTGCTGGACTATTTCCGCCGCGACGGCAGCGCCCCCATCGCGCCCATCGTCGACGAGCATGACCGGCCGCTCGGCCTGATCCGCGAGCGCGACCTGAAGCGTTACGTCTATTCCCGCTTCGGCGGGGAACTGCTGCGCAACCGCGGCCTGGGCGACCGGCTGGACGATCTGGTCATCCGTTCGCCGGTCTGCGACATCTCCACCCCGCTGGACCGGGTGATCGAGGCCTTCTCCACCGAATCCGCCGCCGACGGGATCGTCATCGTCGAGGGCGGCGCCTATGCCGGTGTGCTGTCGAGCGGCGCGTTGCTGCGGCTGGTGCATGAACGCAATCTGGCGATGGCGACCGACCAGAACCCGCTGACCCGGCTGCCGGGCAATGCGGCGATCCTGCGCCACATCGAAGGGGCGCTGGCCGATGGGGGCCGTGGCCATGTGCTGGCCTATCTGGATTTCGACAACTTCAAACCCTTCAACGACAATTTCGGCTTCCGTCAGGGCGACCGCGCCATCCTGATGTTCAGCGAGCGGCTGAAGGCTTGGGCCGGCAGCGCCGGGACGGCCGCCAGGGCTGCCGACGCCTTCGCGGGGCATATCGGCGGCGACGACTTTTTCCTGGGCGTCAGCGGCGGCGAGGAGGGCGAGGTGCTGGCCCGGCTGGTGGAACTGCTGGCGCTGTTCCGTTCGGATGCCGAGAGCCTGTACGACGCCGAAACGCGGGTCAGCGGCGGGTTTCTGGCGAAGGACCGTTATGGGGCGCTGCGGCGTTTCCCCTTGCTGGCGGCCAGCGGGGTGGCCGTGGTGATCCCGCCCGGCGGCGGCCAGTTGACCCCCGACGCCGTCAATGCCGCGATCGCCGACCACAAGGCCGCCGCCAAAGGGGCGGACGACAAGCTGTGCGTGGTGCGGCTGGGGTGATGTGATATCTCTCTGGCGCGGACTCCGTCAATGACGTAGCATGGCCTTCCATGGGTGAGCCATTCGATCCGGTCAAGAACCTGCTCAATCGCCGCAAGCACGGCTTGGACCTGTCCTTTGGGGCCGAGGTCCTTCGCGACCGTCACCTGATCGAAGCGCCCGATCTGTCCATGGATTATGGCGAGGAGCGCTTCAACGCGCTGGGCATGGTCAACGGCAAGGTCTACGCCGTCACCTACACTGAACGTACCGAGGGGGTAAGATTCATTTCAGTGCGGGAGGCCGACAAACGCGAGGCGGCCCACTATTTCAAGGCCAACTCCTGAGCAACGGCATCCTAGACCCATGGTGATCCCGATGAGCGACCACGAAACCTTCACCGATGAGCAACTCGCCGCCATGAGGCACCCGCCTCTGGCGAAGCGGGTTCGCCGTTCGACCGGTCTGTCGCAGGAGGCATTTGCCGAGCGCTTCGGCATTCCGCTGCGCACGCTACAGGAGTGGGAGCAGGGGCGGCGGGAGCCGGACGCCGCCGTTGCCTCCTACCTGCGGGTCATCGAAAAGCAGCCCGATATGGTCGCCCAGGTTCTGGCGGCGGAGTGATCTCAACGCGGGGGCGCCTCCCTCACGCATAATCCCGGAAGCTCTCCGCCGTTGCGCGGTCATAGCCCAGGCTGGCGCGCAGGAGTTGCAACGTGTAGGGCTCGCGTGCCGCACCCCGGCGCAACTCCTCGACCGTCATCTCCTCCACCAGACGGCCGCGGTTCATCACCGCCAGCCGGTCGCACAGGTTGGCGACGACGGCGAGGTTGTGGGTGACCAGCACCATGGTCAGGCCGTGCTCCGCCCGCAGCCGGCGCAGCAGGTTCAGGATCTCCGCCTGGACCGACACGTCGAGCGCCGAGGTCGGCTCGTCCAGCAGCAGGACGCGCGGCTCCAGCACCAGGGCGCGGGCGATGGCGACGCGCTGGCGCTGGCCGCCGGAGAGCTGGTGCGGGTAGCGGAAGCGGAAGGCGGGGCCGAGACCGACGTCGCGCAGCACCCGGTCGATGCGGGCGTCGGCATCGCCCAGCCCGTGGATGGCGATCGGCTCCGCCAGGATGCGGTCCACCGTGTGGCGCGGGTGCAGCGAACCATAGGGGTCCTGGAACACCATCTGGCAGAGCTTGTAGAAGCCCTTTTGCCGCTTCGGTCCCTGCTCCGTGCCGGCGACGGCGATGCGGCCGGTCCAGTCGTCGTTCAGGCCGCTGACCGCGCGCAGGACGGTGGACTTGCCGGAGCCCGATTCGCCGACGAGGCCGAAGCTTTCGCCCTCCCGCACCGACAGGGTGACGCCGTCCACTGCGGTGACGGTGTCGGCACCATCGCCGAAACTGACCCGCAGGTCCCGGATGTCGATCATCATCGTCCTTACGCCTCCAGCCAGGCGGGGTCGCGGCTCAACACCGGCAGGTCGCCCGGCGGCTCGTCGATCTTCGGCAGGCTGGCCAGCAGGCCGCGGGTGTAGGGGTGCCGCGCCGCGTGCAGCTCCGACGCGCGGCAGCTTTCCACCACCCGGCCGGCATACATCATGAGGATGCGGTCGCAGAAGGAGGCGACGAGGTTCAGGTCGTGGCTGACGAAGATCATGCCCATGCCGCGCTGGGAACAGAGGTCGTCGAGGATCGCCAGCACCTGCATCTGCACGGTGACGTCGAGTGCCGAGGTCGGTTCGTCGGCGATCAGCAGGTCGGGGTCGGGGATCAGCATCATCGCGATCATGATGCGCTGGCCCATGCCGCCCGACACCTCGTGCGGATAGCGGTCATAGACCCGCTCCGGATCGCGGATGCGCACGGCGGCCAGCATCTCCAGCGCGCGGCGCTTGGCCTCTGCCGCCCCGGCCTTGCTGTGGACGCGGTAGGCCTCGGCGATCTGGCGGCCGACGGTCATCACCGGATTGAGCGAGTATTTCGGGTCCTGCATCACCATGGCGATGCGCCGGCCGCGGATGTCGCGCATGCGCTTGGCCGAGGCCGCCAGCAGATCCTCGCCGTTGAAGGCCAGCCGGTCGGCGGTGACCCGGCCCGGCGGCGGCACGAGGCGCAGGATCGATCGGCCGGTCATCGACTTGCCGGAGCCCGATTCGCCGACGATGCCCAGCTTCTCCCGGCCGAGTGTGAAGGAGACGCCGCGCACCGCTTCGGCCATGCCGGTGCGGGTGGGGAAGGCGACGCGGAGGTTGGAGACTTCCAGAAGGGGAGTGTTGTCCGCCATCTTTTGGTTGGTCATCGTCAATCCCCCTTCGGGTCCAGCACGTCGCGCAACCCGTCGCCCAGCAGGTTGAAGCCCAGGCTGACGATGAAGATGGCAAAGCCCGGCATGGCGGCGACCCACCATTGCTCCAGCACATATTGCCGGCCGCTGGCGATCATCGCCCCCCATTCCGGCAGCGGCGGCTGGGCGCCGAGGCCGAGGAAGCCCAGCCCGGCGGCGGTCAGGATCACGCCGGCCATGTCCAGCGTCGTCCGCACGATCAGCGAGGCGACGCACAGCGGCATGATGTGGCCGAGGATGATGCGCAGGCTGGACGCGCCCTGCAGCCGGGCGGCGCTGATGAAGTCGGCGCGGCGGACGGTCAGCGTCTCCGCCCGTGCGATGCGGGCATAGGGCGGCCAGGAGGTGATGGCGATGGCGATCACCGCATTCTCGATGCCGGGGCCAAGCGCGGCGACGAAGGCCAGCGCCAGGATCAGCTTGGGGAAGGCCAGCGCGATGTCGGTAATGCGCATCAGCACGGTGTCGACCCAGCCGCCGAAATAGCCGGCGACCGTGCCGATCACCAGCCCGGCCAGCGGCGCCGTCGCCGCCACCAGCGCCACGATCATCAGCGTCAGCCGCGCGCCGTGGATCAGGCGCGAGAGGATGTCGCGGCCGAAGGCGTCGGTGCCCAGCCAATGGGCCGCACTCGGCGGCATCAGCCGGTTGTCCAGATTCTGGGCATAGGGATGGTAGGGCGCGAGCACGGGGGCCAGCGCCGCGACGACGACCAGGGCCAGCACGATCAGCAGCCCGGCGACGGCCAGCCGGTTGCGGCGGAAGGCGGTCCAGCCGGCCCAGGCGCGGCCAAGCCGGGCCTGCGCCCGGGACTGCGGCGTGTCGGTGGTCAGCCAGTCCCGCCAGCCGGCGGTTTGGGTATCGGTGCGCGCGGTCATCGGGCCCGGGGATCCAGAAGGCGATAGAGCAGGTCGGACAGCAGGTTCAGCGCGATGAAGACCGCGCCGACCACCAGCGTCCCGCCCAGCACCGCGTTCATGTCGGCGCTGAGCAGCGAATTGGTGATGTAGAGCCCAAGGCCGGGCCAGGCGAACACCGTCTCGGTCAGCACCGACCCTTCCAGCAGGCTGGCATAGGACAGGGCGATGACGGTGACCAGCGGCACCGCGATGTTGCCCAGCGCATGGCGCCAGACCACGCGGGTCTCCGACAGGCCCTTCACCCGGGCGGTGGTGATGTATTCCTGGCGCAGCTGGTCCAGCATGAAGCCGCGCGTCATCCGCGCGATGTAGGCGACGCTGTAGAGCCCGAGGATGGCCGACGGCAGAACCAGATGCTGGACGGCGTTCCAGAACATCTCGGTCTCGCCGGCCAGCAGGGCGTCGACGGTGACGATGCCGGTCACCGGATCGACCATGCCCTCGTAGAAGACGTCGACCCGCCCCGGTCCCGGCACCCAGTCCAGCTTGGCGTAGAACAGCAGCAGCGCCATCAGGCCGAGCCAGAAGATCGGCACCGAATGGCCGATCAGGCCGAGCAGGCGGATGGCATGGTCGGGCCAGCGCCCGCGGTGGGTGGCGGCGAACACCCCGGCCGGCACGCCCAGCAGGGCACCGAGCACGACGGCGACCGTCGCCAGCTCCAGCGTCGCCGGGAAGACGCGCAGCACATCCTCCAGCACCGGGCGGGAGGTCAGCACCGAGGTGCCGAGGTCGCCCTGCAGCACATCGCCGACATAGCGGAGGAACTGCTGCCACAGCGGCAGGTCGAGGCCGAGCTGCGTGCGCATCTGCGCATAGCTTTCGGCGTTCGCCCGGTCGCCGAGCGCAGACAACACCGGGTCGATCGGCACGACGCGGCCGATCAGGAACGTGACCAGCAGCAGGCCCAGCAGGGTGGCGGCGACCGTGACCAGCAGGGTCAGGCCGCGTTTCAGCGTAGGCAAGAGGACTCCCTCGCGATTTGGAGGCGCTAGGGAATCACAGTCGGGGCTTTCTGCAAAGCCCGTCAAGGGCATAGGGGGGTATGGGGAGGTGGGTGCGGTGGATGCGCCCCTTGCCCCCACCCTAACCCTCCCCCGCTGGGCGGGGGAGGGGACAAGTGCTTATGCGGGAGGGCAGCGGCAGTCCCTCCCCCGCTCAGCTCTCGCACAAAGCTTCGCTTTGTGCTGACGCGGCAGGCGGACCGTAGGTCCGCCGAGAGCGGGGGAGGTTAGGTGGGGGTCTAACGCCGCCTCAGATCACCAAGTCCCCGCCGGGCTGGGATCGCCATGCGCGCCGGCGGCGGGCTCGTGGTGGGCGAGCCAGCGTTCGGCCTCCAGCGCGGCCATGCAGCCCATGCCGGCGGCGGTGACCGCCTGACGATAGACCTTGTCCTTCACGTCGCCGGCGGCGAAGACGCCCGCAATGTCGGTGGCGGTCGAATCGGGGGCGGTGATGATGTAGCCCGACTCGTCCATCTTCACCTTGCCCTTGAAGATGCCGGTCGCCGGCTCGTGGCCGATGGCGACGAAGACGCCGGTCACCGGGATCACGCGCTCCTCGCCCGACTTGACGTTCTTCACGCGGACGCCGGTGACGTTGCGCGGGTTGCCCATGGTGCCGTCGCCCTCGCCGACGATCTCCTCCACCGTGCTGTCCCACACCACCTCGATCTTCGGGTGGCGGAACAGGCGGTCCTGCATGATGCGTTCGGCGCGGAAGCTGTCGCGGCGGTGGATGACCGTCACCTTGGTGGCGTGGTTGGTCAGGTACAGCGCCTCTTCGACCGCCGAGTTGCCACCGCCGATCACCGCGACCTCCTTGCCGCGGAAGAAGAAGCCGTCGCAGGTGGCGCAGGCCGACACGCCGAAGCCGCGATAGATCTCCTCGGTCGAGATGCCGAGCCAGCGCGCCTGGGCGCCGGTGGCGATGATGACGCTGTCGGCGGTGTAGGTGTCGCCGCTGTCGCCCTTGCAGACGAAGGGACGCTGGGTGAAGTCGACGCCGGTGATCAGGTCGAACACCATCTTCGTGCCGACATGCTCCGCCTGCTTCTGCATCTGCTCCATCAGCCAGGGGCCCTGGATCGGATCGGCGAAGCCGGGGTAGTTCTCCACGTCGGTGGTGATCATCAACTGGCCGCCCGGCTGCATGCCCTGGACCATCAGCGGCTCCAGATTGGCGCGTGCGGCATAGATGGCGGCGGTGTAGCCGGCCGGGCCGGCGCCGATGATGAGGACCTTGGTGTGGTGGGTCGTGGCCATGGGTCTGATCCCGCTGTGTATCGGCAAATGACGTGGTGCGTTTTGGAACGGCTCTAGAAACCGAACATATGGTCGAGGCTGAAGGCGCTGTCACCGGCAGCAAGGCAGCCATGGTAGCCGAACAGGCGGCAGGTGGTGTCGCGAATCAGCACATAGGCATGCTCGCCCGCCGCCAACCGTTCCGCTTCCGAAAACATCTCGTGATAGCGCCAGAAACGCGAGCCGCCGCAGGGGATCGCCAGCCGTTTGCGCGCCACTTCGACGCCGTCGCGCCGCACCAGGATCAGGCTGGTGTCGGAGGTGTCATGCCACCGGGTCGAGGCAGGGTAGACGAGGTGGCAGAGCGTGTCCCACGGGTCGGTGCCCAGCCGCAGGAACAGGCGGGTCGACAGGCCGGGCGGGCGGCCATGGTAGCTCTGCGGCTCGTCGCGATAGACCATCGCCATGTTGAACATGTGGCTGCCGAAGCTGGTCTCCGCCACATGGCCGGTCGTTACGTCCTCGTAACGGACCAGTGCGTGCAGCCAGCCGTCGGCAATCGTTCCGGCTTCGAAATCATAGACCAGTTCGACATGGCCCCAGCCGTCAACGACGCTTTTGTCGGCGACCAGCCCGGTCACGTCCAGCGCCACGCTGTCGGAGCGCTTCAGGTTGCCGAAGCGGTGTTCGGCCACCGCGGCGCCGTTGCGGTCGTAGACCACCGCCTTCACCGGCAGCTCGGTCTGCGCCGTGCTCATCGGCGTCGGCAGCAGAATGGTGCGCCAGCGGCCCATCGGCAGCAGCGGCGCCGGCAGGATGTGGCCCTTACCGACGACGCCCTTGTTCATGGCGCCACCGGTCAGTTGCGGCAACTTGGGGTCGGGCTTCAGGTCGGTGCGCTCGACATTGGCATGGGCCATGCGGCGGCGGCCATCGGCGGCGACGATCTCATAGCGCGGCCGGACGAAATGCTTGCCGGCCTGCACCTCGAACTGCTGGGGCCAGCGCGCCTCGGGGAACAGGCTGGCGACGTCCAACTCGACGGTGGCGAAGGCCGGGACCGTCTGGTCAAGCCTGCGGATGTCGGCCGACCCCATCAGGTTCAGGCCGACGGCGCCGGCCGGGATCGGGGTCGGGTGGCTGTTCTGGATCCACAGGGTCACCCGCTCGCCCTCGCGCGGGGCGGGCAGGCCGGCATAGAGGTCGGCCGGCCAGGCGTTGGCGTCGTGGGTGCAGGACAGCACGCTGTCGTCGTCGCCATAGGTGTCGAGCGCGTATTTGACCACGTCGTGCCCGGCGGCGCCGATGACGTGCAGGAACAGCGAACCGCAGAAGTCGGACAGGTTGAAGCGCTCGCGCACCTGCCGGCTGTCGATCACCACGGTGCCGTCGGTCGGCGGCATCGGCTCCGTCCAGTCGGCGATGGGGCGGCCCTCGCCGTCGAACAGGCAGGCCCACAGCCGGGTGCCCTTGGCGCCGTAACGCGGCCAGTAATTGGCCGACACCACGCGGGTGTGGTGGCCGTCGCCGTCGCGGAACCAGGCGAAGTTGGTCGCCCAGTTGAACTTCGACAGGTAATGGCCGGGATCGTTCAGCATGTCTTCCGGCACGCGCATGGCGTCGAGCGAAACGACGCCGGCCTGCTTCGGGATCAGATGCGCGATGTGGCCTTCCAGCCGCTGGGAATCGAAGGCGACGACGAAGACGGTGCGGGCGCCGCTGGACGGCAGGTCGGTCACCGGACGGGCGGCGTGGCCGAACACCTCGCGGCCGACCTGCTCCACGTCCTGGACATAGATCCCGCCGATGTCGATCGACGACAGGTCATAGAACTCCGCCAGCCCCGACAGCAGGCCCAGGGGGTCATAGACCGCCACTGGTCCGAAGGAGGCCAGCCGCGCGATCAGGATCGCGGCCTTGGGCGCCGCCAGCGGGTGGCCCACCGCCTTGAAGAAGCTTGAGCCGCCGGTGACGTTGGAAAAGGTCTCGATCCGAAGGGGCATGAGGACACACACACGCGAAAGCAATGCCAGGGCGTCGGTTATAGCCCCTTCGGCCGGGCGGGCGACAGAGATTTGCGGACGAACCCGATTTGTCCGGGGGCCGGGCGTCACCTGAGGGCCGCAGGGGCGCCACATGGGGCGCCGAATGGGTCGCCGCCGGAGCGTCCACCCGAAAATCGCCTCTTGTCTAAGAGCGGGTTTCGATATATCTAAGTTTTCGTTATATCGAAACTGCATCAAGAGAGGGTTCCATGTTTCGGCATCTGTTTCACAATCACGGCCGCCGCTTCTCGCGTCCCGAGTTCGACGACGAGATGGCGGAGGGTCGGGGGGAAGGGCGCGGCCGGCACGGTCGCCACGGTCATCGCGGCGGCTGGGAAGGCTGGGGCGGCCATGGGAAAGGCGGCCGGGGGGAGCGGCGCATCTTCGACCATGGCGACCTGCGGCTGGTCCTGCTGTGGCTGATCGCGGAGAAGCCGCGCTCCGGCTATGACCTGATCAAGACGATCGAGGAGATGGTCGGCGGCGCCTACAGCCCCAGCCCCGGCGTCGTCTACCCGACCCTGACCCTGCTGGAGGAGCAGGGCCACATCCGCGTCGGCGCCACCGAGGGCAACAAGAAGCTCTACGAGATCATGCCGGAGGGCACGGCGGCGCTGGCGGCGGCGGAGCCGACGGTGGCGGCGGTGCGCGAGCGCATCGCTCATGCGAAGGCCTGCCGCCAGCGTGAATCGTCGCCGCAGATCGTCCGCGCCGTCGAGAACTTCAAGATGGCCCTGCGCATGCGCCTGTCGCGCGGCGACCTGACGACGGAGCAGACCCAGGCCATCGCCGACATCATCGACAACGCCGCCCGCAGCGTCGAACGCATCTGACCGGACAGGAGGCGATGACCATGGCCGCATCGACCGCGTGCATCGCGACGCCGAACGGGCGCCGCTACATGACCCAGCTGTGCAAGCATTGGGCGCACAAGTTCGAGGTCACCTATGACGAGACCCAGGGCCTCGTCCCCTTCGGTCCCGACAGCCGCTGCCGCATGGCGGCCGACGACTCCGGGTTGACGCTGACCCTGGAGGTGGCGGACGCCGGACAGATGGAGCGCATGCAGGGGGTGGTGATCGACCACCTGAAGCGCTTCGCCTTCCGCGAGGATTTGGGCGAGGTGGCCTGGACCGGGGTGGGGTGAGGCGCATTTTCCCGAATCTGTCTGCGACAAATCCTGTTGAGAATTACCGCGTTGGCGGTGTAAAACGGCTCTTAACCAACAGGCGGGAATGGGAGAGAAGGCGGTTTCCCACCGCCGGGCCGCCCATGGACAGATCACCGGGAGTCGTTCGTGATGCTCCGCATCTCCAAGAAGCTGATGTTCGCCATCGAGGCGGTCCTCGACATCGCCTACAACGCGGGCACCGAGCCGGTGCAGTCGGGGGAGATCACCCGGCGCCAGGGCATCCCGAAGCGCTATCTGGAACAGGTGCTGCAGCAGCTGGTGCGTGAAGGCGTGCTGGCCGGGGTGCGCGGCCCGCGCGGCGGCTACCGGCTGGCGCGGGAACGGCGGCGCATCACGCTGGGCGAGATCGTCAAGGTCGTCCGCGCGATGGAGACCGCCACCGATCCGATCGAAGAGCCGGCCGGCTCCGTGCTGGGCCATCAGGTGGTGCGCCCGCTGTGGGGTGAACTGCAGGAAGAGTGCATGGCGAAGCTCGACACCATCACCATCGAGGATCTGTGCATGCGCGCGCGCCGCGCCGGGGTGGAGAGCGAGACCGAGGACCGCATCGACTTCACCATCTGACGCCCTGATGTGGTGCCACGGCTGACTCGCTGGGGGTCGTTCGGACGGCCCGGCAGCACCACTTCCTGTTTGACAGGGTCCCGGGGCTGGATAATGCTCCACTTGTGGTGTTGAACTCACTTATAACACAAATCTCAGAGGTGGAATCATGGCTGCACCGGAGTTCCGCGGCAAGATCTACGACAGCATCCTCGACACGATCGGCGCCACGCCGCTGGTGCGGCTGGACCGCCTCGCCGCCGAGGCGAGGGTGAAGGCCCAGATCATCGGCAAGCTGGAGTTCTTCAACCCGCTGGCCAGCGTCAAGGACCGCATCGGCCGCGCCATGATCGAGGCCGCCGAGGCCGCCGGTACCATCGCCCCCGGCCGCACGACGCTGGTCGAACCCACCTCCGGCAACACCGGCATCGCGCTGGCCTTCGTCGCCGCCGCCAAGGGGTACAAGCTGATCCTGACCATGCCGGAAAGCATGTCGGTGGAGCGGCGCAAGATGCTGAAGCTGCTGGGCGCCGAACTGGTGCTGACCCCGGCGGCGGAGGGCATGAAGGGCGCCATCCGCAAGGCGGAGGAGATCCTGGCCGCCGACCCGAACGCCTATCTGCTGCAGCAGTTCAAGAACGCCGCCAACCCGGCCGTCCACCGCGCCACCACGGCGGAGGAGATCTGGAAGGACACCGACGGTCAGGTCGATTTCCTGATCTCCGGCGTCGGCACCGGCGGCACGCTGACCGGCACCGCCGAGGTCATCAAGGCGCGCAAGCCCTCCTTCAAGGCGGTGGCGGTGGAGCCGGAGGACAGCCCGGTCCTGTCCGGCGGCATGCCCGGCCCGCACAAGATCCAGGGTATCGGCGCCGGCTTCGTGCCGGAAATCCTGAAGAAGGAGCTGATCGACGAGGTGGTGCGCATCTCCAACCAGCGCGCCTTCGAGACCGCCCGCGACGTCGCCCGCCTGGAAGGCGTGCCGGTCGGCATCTCGTCCGGCGCGGCGCTGGCCGCGGCGCTGGAGATCGGCGCCCGTCCGGAGAATGCCGGCAAGCAGATCGTCGTGATCCTGCCGTCCTTCGCCGAACGCTACCTGTCGACCGCCCTGTTCGAAGGGCTGGAGTAACACTGCGCCCGTGCGGGTGGGGGCGATCCTTGCCCCCCACTCGCAGCTTCGGTTCGCAGCTTGGCGGCGAAATTCCGGCCCGAAATTTGACGGAATTCGCCCTTTCGGCTAATCTTCCCGGTGACCGCACCGCCGTTCCGTCCGTGCCGCCGCCGGGGAGTGACCGCCATGACGGATATTACCGCCGCCACCTACGTTCCGAACCTGTCGAGCAGCGCCTTCTCCCAATTGAAGGGGAAGACGACCAAGATCGGTTCGGACGGTGCCAACGCCGACACCCAGACCTTCACGGTCAGCAAGTCCGGCGAGTTCAATTTCAAGATCAACAACACCTTCACCAACGTCGAGATCCGCAACGACCGCAACGAGGTGGTGACCACCATCCGGTCGAAGGAATCGGCGGCGGACGCCAGCGCGCGGCTGGGACCCGGCACCTACACGGCGACCTTTTCGCAGGCCAACCGTGCGGCCGGCGTGCGCGACTATTCGATGGACGTCACGGAGCGGCAGAACGTCCTGGTGACCGGCGGCGGCGCGACCTTGAAGGGCACTGCCCAGCCATCCGGCAACGGCGATACCGGCATTCAGAAGCACACCTTCAACGTCGTGCAGGGCGGCACCTTCACCGCCGACATCTCGCTGCCCAACACGCGCTGGGCGATGATGGACAAGGACGGCAAGGTGGTGGCCGCCAGCGACTCCGGAAAGCCCGACGCGCAGCAGACCTTCCTGCAGAAACCGACCTACAAGCTGGAACCCGGTCAGTACACCATGGTTGTGGTGCCGCCGTCCGACCTGAAGAGCCCGACCGATTTCCGGCTGAGCTTCGTCCCGCGCAATCCGGACCTGACGGAAAGCGGCCTCAACCAGGAAAGCGCCATCCAGAAGACGCTGCGCGAACGGCAGGACCGGCTGCGCCAGTGGGCGTCGGAAGCGAAGCCCACGACCACCTCGACAAAGGCCTAGCGGTTTCCGGCGGCACTGCCGGCCTGCGGAAAACGCGGCGTCGAATGTTGCTGCAACGGCGCGTCCTTGCGCTATGCTGCGGGCCATGGACTTCACGGATACCCAGCTTCACCGCTATTCCCGCCACATCGTGCTGCCGGAAGTCGGCGGCATCGGCCAGGAAAAGCTGTTGCGTTCCAAGGTGCTGGTCGTCGGTGCCGGCGGCCTGGGCGCGCCCCTGCTGCTCTATCTGGCGGCGGCCGGCGTCGGCACCATCGGCATCGTCGACGACGACACGGTCGACCTGTCGAACCTGCAGCGTCAGGTGATCCACGACGAGTCGTCGCTCGGCCGCCCGAAGGTGGAGAGCGCCGCCGCCCGCATCCGGGCGCTGAACCCGGATGTCCGGGTCGAGACGCACCAGACGCGGATCAGCCGCGACAACGCGATGGAGCTGATGGCCGGCTATGATCTGGTCGCCGACGGATCGGACAATTTCGCCACGCGCTTCCTGCTGAACGACGCCTGCTTCCTGGCCGGCAAGACCCTGGTGTCGGCGGCGATCCTGCGCTTCGACGGGCAGTTGACCACCTTCAAGGCGCATCTGGGCGCGCCGCACCCCTGCTATCGCTGCCTGTTCCCGGAACCGCCGCCGCGCGGCGCCGTGCCGTCCTGCTCGGAAGGCGGGGTCCTCGGGGCGCTGGCCGGCTCCGTCGGTTCGCTGCAGGCGACGGAGGTGCTGAAGGAACTGCTGGGGCTGGGCGAGAGCCTGTCGGGCAGCCTGCTGATGATGGACACGCTCTATGCGTCCTATCAGCGCATCTCCATCAAGCGGGATCCAGACTGCGCGCTTTGCGGCGATCATCCGACGATCCACGACCTCTCCGCCCATTGACGGGCGCCACGGCAACGACGGGAGGCGGCCACCATGTCCACTGCCCTGCCTGAAACCATGCCCAACCCAATACCGGCGACGGGAGCCGGCGGCACGTCGGCCCTGTCTATCGTCTTATTCGCCGGCGGCTTCGACCGCGTCCATTACGCGCTGGTGATGGCCAGCGCCGCGGCGGCCACCAACCGCAAGGTCACGCTGTTCTTCACCGGCCGCGCTCTGCGCGCCCTGGTGCATGAGACGGAGCCGGGGGTGCTGGGCTGGCACGATCTGGACCCGGCCGACGACGGCAGCACGCCGGTGGCGCGCGACCGCTATTTCGCCACCCACGGCCTCGCCACCTTCGAGGAGCTGCTGGAGGCCTGCGTCGCCATGGGCGTCACGGTGATGGCTTGCGAGATGGGGCTGCGGGCGCTGGGGCTGCCGCCGGGCGTCTCGCTGCGAGCCGACGTGCCGGTCGCCACCGGCGGAGTCGTCACCTTCCTGAACCATGCGTCCGGCGGGGCGCCGGGCGGCGGCGCCATGTTGTTCATCTGAGATGGCTGGAACGGGCATGAGCGACAACCGCGAGATCCTTGACCTCGCCAACCGGTTCGAGTCGATCGCCACCGACGGGTTCGAAGGGCGCCCCTACCGGCCGGCGCTGTCCGACCTCGCGACCCGTGTGCGGGAGCGGCCGGGCATGGCGCCGCGCGTCGCCCATGCGCTTGGGATCATGATCCAGCTGATCGGCGAGAGCGATCCCGAGGGGCGGTTCGCCGCCAAGATCGTCATCCTGCGCGAGGCGGTGGGGCTGCTGAGCGACGCCTGAGCCAAGTGCAAGGCAGCCATGCGTCACGCTGGAGATGTGTGCCCCGTCATGGGTGCGATGACACTCCAAACGAGGATGAACACCATGGCTTTCCGTTTCACCGTCGCCGCCGATGCCCCGTCTCTGTACGCCACGCTGTTCGCCACCGCCAAGGCCATCCGTGGCAGCGGCCTGCCGACCGGGCTGGTCCACCTGATCGACCTGCGCGTGTCACAGATCAACGGCTGCGCCTATTGCATCGACCTGCATACCAAGGAAGCCCGCCACGACGGCCAGTCGGAAGAGCGCATCGCCGCCCTTGCCGAGTGGGAGCGGTCGGACCTGTTCCTGCCTGACGAGCGCGCCGCCTTCGCCTGGGCCGAGGTGCTGACCCGCACCCAGCATGATCGCATCGACGACGCCTACCGGGCGCTGCAACGCCATTTCAGCGCCGAGCAGATCGCCCAACTGACGGTGACGGCGGCGCAGATCAACGCCTGGAACCGCGTCGGCATCGCCCAGCATGTCGAGGGCACCGCCGTCGGGATGGCGGCGTGACGGCGCTGGCCGACCCGGACACCGCGCTCGCCGCCTTCGCGGGCGAGCGGGCGCGGCTGCGCGCCCTGGCCTACCGTCTGCTTGGTTCGGTGGCGGAGGCGGAGGACGCGCTGCAGGATGCCTGGCTGCGCTGGTCCGCGGTGGCGCCCGGCAGCGTCGGGTCGGCCCCCGCCTTTCTGACGACCCTGGTGACGCGGCTGGCGCTCGACCGGCTGCGCTCCGCCCGGGTGGCGCGGGAGCGCTATTACGGGCTGTGGCTGCCCGAGCCCGAGGTCGCCGATTGGGATGACGGGGCGGAGGACGGAGCGGAGTCCGAGTCGGTGCCGATGGCGATGCTTCTGCTGCTGGAGCGGCTGGCGCCGGACCAGAGGGCGGTCTTCGTCCTGCGCGAGGCCATGGATCTGGATTACGCGGAGATCGCGGCGATGCTCGGCAAGTCGGTCGAGGCCTGCCGCCAGATCATGCGGCGCGCCCGCGCCCGGATGGCCGAGCCGTCCGCCGCGCTGGCCGATCCGGATGCCGGGCGCCGTCTGGCCGCCGCCTTCGCCGAGGCCAGCGTGCGGCGCGACTATGCCGCCATCGTCGCCCTGCTGTCCGACGACGCCCAGTGGCTGAGCGACGGCGGCGGGATGGTGCGGACGGCGGTCAAGCCGCTGTTCGGTGCCGACCGCATCGCCCGCTTCCTGATCGGCGTCCAGCGCAAGCGCGCCGTCAGCTTCCGATTCGTGCCGGTGCGGGTCAATGGCGGGCCGGGGCTGCTTGCCGAACTGAGCGGGTCGTCGTTCCGCAGCGTGCTGGCCTTCGACGTTGCTGACGGCCGGATCCTGCGGGTCTATCAGGTGGCCAACCCGCAGAAGCTGGAGCGGGTGCGGAGCTTTTAAGCCGTCGCCTCGTCCAGCCAGCGGTCGAGCGCGGTCAGATCGACCGGGCGGGGCAGGATGGGGAAGGGCAGGTTCGGCATCCGCGGGCCGGTCATCAGGATTCGCGTCTGCGGATAGAGCATCGCCGCCAGCGCCGCGGCGCGGTCGCCCTCGTCGCCCTCGTGGTCGAGCGGCAGCAATGCCACGACCGGCGCCTCCGCGCCGATGAGGGTCAGGGCCTCCAGCGCATCGGCGGTCTGCGAGACCTGGAAGCCGCGGCCGGACAGATGGCCGGCCAGCGCCTCGCGCTGGATGCGGTCGGCATCGGCGACCACGGCGCGGCGCCCGCCGTAACCCGGCACCCGGATGTTCGCTTCGATGCTGAAAGCCACGTTTCCCCTCCGTCCATCATGTTTTTATTATGGACAGAGGGAGTATGCGGATGGTTGGCCGGGTTGTAAACCGCCGCTACCTGTGGTTCGACCTTCGTCGAATACGGACCACTTCGCCCTTGTGCATCAGCGCCAGCATCGGCAGGTCGCTGGGATGGTTGCCATAGCCCCAGGTGGCGGCGACCGGGCCGTTGTCGGCGATCCAGCCGGTCACCCGCTCCGCCTTGTCCAGCCGCACGCAGTTGGCGGTGCTGAGCCGGCCGGTCAGCGTGCCGTCCACCACCTCCATGCCCGTCGCCAGCAGGTCGTCCACCTCCAGCCCGCGCAGCAGTGCCGGCATGTAGAGGTCGAGCGCGCCGGTGGCGACCACCACGCGGCGGCCCTGCCGGCGATGATCCTTCAGCACGTCGAGCATCGGCTGGTGCCAGCGCACGCGCGGGATCATCCGCTCCGCCGCGGCCAGCGCGTCGGCCACCGGCAAGCCGCGCAGGGTGCGCTTCAGGTAGATCGCCTTGACCGAGCCCGGAAAATCGCAGCCCGGCCCGCGGCCGCGGACATGGCGGTGCAGGGCCGACCGGATGGCGTCGGCCAGCGCCAGGGCGGCGCGGCGCCGGCCGATCACCTCGCCGACGAACATCGGCAGACTGTCGCCATGGATCAGCGTTCCGTCGAAGTCGAAGAAGGCCACGCCGGCCGGCCCGGAAACCAATGGCCCGGAAACCGGCGAATCGGGAGCCGTCGCCAGCAGCGGCGCGGGCGGCGTGAGGCTGATCCGGGGCTCGATGCCGCGGGGCGGAACGGACGTCGTTTGCATGACCATGGTTATCCGGCCGCCGCGGGGCGGCAGGCAAGGATTTTCAAGCGGACTCCGGCCAAGCCGGCCCCGGCAGAGCCGATCAATGCAGCATGGTGGGGCCGCAGGGCGTTTCGAAGAGCGGTCCGTCCTCCGCGCCATCTTCCGACCCGTCGTCGGATGCGAATTCCGGCCCGGCGGTGTCGTCCACCTCCTCCAGCTGGGCGATCAGGTCGCCTGACGCTTCCTCCAGCCCGGCCTTGACGGCGATCAGCAGGTTGATGATCTCGCCATTGTCCTGTTCCAGGCTGCGGACCCGCTCTTCCAGCCGGTCGATGCGGCGCAACAGCAGGTCGGACAGGCGGTCCAGCCGTTCGAGGACGGGGTCGGGACCCGAGCCTGCGGCGTTGGCTGCGGTCTTGGGAATGTCCGGCCCGGCCGTGCTTAGCGGGCTTTCGGGCCGGGCGTCGGGGCGTCGGTCTTGGCGATTGTCGGGACGATCATCCATGGTGCGGCCGGTTCCGGTCAGTGAGGTTTGCTCCTCGCCTAACCTTGGGCCAGCGGCCGGCAAGGTCCAGCCCGGCACCCGATGCACCCCGCAAGCGATGGCTGCCTGACCCGCCCGTCACGCGTGTGGAGATTCCGGGGAAGGGAGAGTCAGCCGGCACCCCTTGTGCGCATCGCCAGCAAGTTCCGTATACAGTTAAGACTCAGATTTGTCAGTGCGGCGTTTGCGCGGAACACCGTACAGTTCCAACCGATGGCCGATCAGGTCATAGCCAAGTTCGCGGGCTATGCTTTCCTTCAGCCGTTCCATTTCATCGTTGGTGAACTCGATCACTTCTCCTGAGTCGACATCGATCAGATGGTGGTGATGATCGGTTCTGGTCTCTTCGTAGCGTGCACGGCCGTCACCGAAATCAAGCCGGTCGATGACGTGCGCCTCCTCGAACAGCCGCATCGTGCGATAGACCGTGGCGATGGAAATGCGCGGGTCGATGGCGGATGCACGGCGGTGCACTTCCTCCACATCGGGGTGGTCCGTCGCCTCCGACAGCACGCGCGAGATCACGCGGCGCTGGTCGGTCATCTTCAATCCCTTCTTCACGCACAGTTCTTCAAGGCGCGAGGGCATGGACATCCCCTGTATTCCTGTCTTTGTTTGATGGGCGACGCTTCGCCCCTCCGGTCTCCCTGATCCCCGGGACGCCAGCACCAAACGCCGACCGGATGTTCCATCCCGGCCGGCTCTTCGCGGCACCCCGAATATCCGAGCAATATACTGTGTTTCGGACGCATTCTCAAACACCCACGCCCCCGCCGGACGGCCGAGCGGAAGATGCTTTGCCGGCCAAAGCCATAGTACTTTCAGGCTATCGTTCGGCGGGGACGGATGGTTGGAACGGAAACCAATTGCTCATAATCCCCTGCTAGGTTTTGTCGGACGGAGCGCCGTGCAGTCCGGGACGGCGCCTGATCGGACGTGGCCATGCCGGATGGGGAGGGGGAGGAGCCGCAATGAAGCCATTCGATGTCCCGCCTCCCGTCCTGAAGAATCCGGCGGAGCCGGCCATGGACGAGTCTGCCTTCACCGCCGCGGGGCTGGCCGTTCCGGTGCCGCCGCTGACCCTGGACCAGGAGTGTGCCGCCGCGCTCGCCCGCTTCCAGCGCCAGCCGGAGCTTGCCGCCCTGCCGGTGGTCGACGGCGACGGCCGCGTCGCCGGGCTGCTGGAGCGTGGCCGGCTGCTGCCGGACGGCGGGGGAGAGGGGGGTGGCCGGCGGCTGGTCTCCGCCGCGATGGATCCGCATCCGCTGCTGATCGAAGGAGCGACCCCGCTGGCGGAGATCGGGCGACGGCTGGCCAAGCTGAAGCCGGCGGCGCTGGTGACGGGATTCCTGGTGGCGGAGCAGGGCCGCTATCTCGGCGTCGGCACGGTGACCGGGCTGATGGCGCGCTCGGCCGAACAGACGGAACTGCGCGCCCGCCAGTTGGAGGAGGCGCGCCGGCAGGCTGAGCAGGCGATCCGGGCCAAGACCGCCTTCCTCGCCAACATGAGCCACGAGATCCGCACGCCATTGACCGCGATGATGGGCTTCGCCGAGTTGCTGGAGCAGGAGGTGCTGGGGCCGCACGCCATCCCGCTCTATCGCGAATACGCCCGCGACATCGCCGAGAGCGGCCGGCACCTGATGGAGCTGATCAACGACCTGCTCGACCTGTCCAAGGCCGACGCCGACCGATTGGAACTGGTGGATGGCACGGTGGACGTGGTGCGGGTGACGATCGGCACGGCGCGGCTGCTGGCCGAGCGGGCGTCGCGCCATGGCGTGAGCATCGCCACCGAGGTGCCGCTGGACCTGCCGCCGCTGCGGGCGGACGAACGCAAGCTGCGCCAGATGCTGCTGAACCTGCTGTCCAATGCGGTGAAGTTCACCCCGATCAATGGCGTGGTGACGCTCGGCGCCCGCATGGCGGCGGATGGCGCCTTGTGGCTGTCGGTGCACGACACCGGCATCGGCATGACCGGGGAGGAACTGGGCAAGGCGCTGGAGCCCTGGGGGCAGGTGGACAGCGCGCTGGCCCGCAGCCAGATCGGCACCGGCCTGGGACTGCCGCTGACCAAGCGCCTGATCGAACTGCATGGCGGCCGTCTGGACGTCGTCAGCCGCCGCGACGAGGGCACCACCATGTCGCTGGTCTTCCCGGCCGAGCGGGTGGGGCGGGGGTAAAGGAAAAGCCCCTATCCCGCATTGCCCTCTCCCGTCCCGGGAGAGGGAGGGGACCCGCCGAAGGCGGGGAGGGTGAGGGGTGATCCAAAGATCCCGAACCGCAGAGCTTCGTGCCTAACCCCTCACCCTTCCCATGCTCCGCATGGGCCCCTTCCCTCTCCCGGGGCGGGAGAGGGAAACCGTTGCAGGTCGAACCTTACGCCAGACCCTTCTCCATCGCGCTTGCCAGACGGCGGGCGAAGGCGGCGGGGTCGGGCAGGGCCTCGCCTTCGACGATGCGGGCCTGGTCGAGCAGCAGCCAGGCGGCATCCTCCAGCGCGTCGGTGGCGCCGGTGCCCTTGGCCCGTTCGGCCAGACGCTTGATCAGGGCGTGGGACGGGTTGATCTCCAGGATGCGCTTGCCGACCTCGCCGTTCAGCTGCTTGTGCTGCTTCAGCAGGCGTTCCAGGTGCATGTCCATGTCGTTGTCGTCGGCGACCAGACAGACGGCGCTGTCGGTCAGGCGTTCGGACTTGCGGACATCCTTCACCGCGTCGGACAGGGTCAGCTTCAGCAGGGCCAGCAGGTCGGTCAGCTCGCCCTCCGGCGTCTTCTCCTCCGGCTTCTCGGCCTCTTCGCCCTTGATCTTGCCGAGATCGGCGCCGCCGCGGGTCACCGACTTGAAGGGCTTGCCGTCATAGACGCCGACCGACGGCATCCAGAACTCGTCCACCGGGTCGGTCAGCAGCAGAACCTCGACGCCCTTGGCCTTGAAGCCTTCCAGCTGCGGGCTGCGCAGCAGGGTGTCGATGTCGTCGCCGCTGATGGTGTAGATGGCGTCCTGGCCCTCCTTCATGCGGGCGACATACTGCTCCAGCGAGACGAGTTCCTCGCCGGCGGTGGTGCGGAAGCGCAGCAGCTTCAGCAGCTCGTCCCGGTGCTCATAGTCCTCGTAGAGGCCTTCCTTCAGCACCGCGCCGAAGTTCTCCCAGAAGCTGTCGTATTCGGCCGCGTTCTCGGTGTCCTTGGCCTTCTTCGACAGTTCCGACAGGACGCGCCGCGTGATGCCGGCCTTGATCTTGGCCAGCATCGGGTTGTGCTGCAGCATCTCGCGGCTGATGTTCAGCGGCAGATCCTCGCTGTCGACCACGCCGCGCAGGAAGCGCAGGTAGGGCGGGATCAGCCCTTCAGCCGCGTCGGTGATGAAGACGCGCTTGACGTACAGCTTCACCCGGTGGGCGCGCTTGGGGTCGAACAGGTCGAAGGGCTTGGTCGAGGGCACATAGAGCAGGTTGGTGTATTCCAGCGCCCCTTCTGCCCGCCAGTGCAGGGTCAGCCACGGATCGTCGAAGGCGTGGCCGACATGGTGGTAGAATTCCTTGTACTGGTCGGCGGTGATCTCCGACTTCGACCGGGTCCACAGGGCCGACGCGCTGTTCAGCGCCTTGGCATCCTCGCCCTCGCCGAACAGGATCGGGATGGCGATGTGGTCGGAATATTTGCGGACGATGCCGCCGAGACGGGCTTCGTCGAGATACTCGTCGTCGCCTTCGCGCAGATGCAGGACGATCTTGGTGCCGCGCGACAGGCCGTCGGTCTCGGCGATGGTGAACTCGCCCTTGCCGTCGGATTCCCAGCGCCAGCCGGTGGCCTCGCCGGCCTTGCGGGTCAGCACGGTGACCTTGTCGGCGGCCATGAAGGCGGAATAGAAGCCGACGCCGAACTGGCCGATCAGGTTGACGTCCTTCTTGCCGTCGCCCTTCTCCGCGCCTTCCAGCGACTTCATGAAGGCGGCGGTGCCGGAGCGGGCGATGGTGCCGAGATTCTCGACCAGATCCTCGCGGTTCATGCCGATGCCGTTGTCGGCGACGGTCAGGGTCCGCGCGTCCTTGTCGACCAGCAGGCGGACCTTGAGGTTCGGATCGTCGGCCGAGAGTTCGGGCTGGGTCAGCGCCGCGTAGCGCAGGCGGTCGCAGGCGTCCGACGCGTTGGAGACCAGTTCGCGCAGGAAGACTTCCTTCTCGCTGTAGAGCGAGTGGGCGACGATGTCGAGCAGACGGCTGACCTCGGCTTGAAAACTGAGCCGTTCCTCGGTCATGGGGGCACCTTCGTTGGTTTTGCACGGGTGGGCGTCAAGACGGCGGAGATATGTGAAAGCGTCTCCGCCGTTCAAGAGGCTTGTGGAGTGCAACCGCGGGAGGTGTGCGGCGGGGTGTCGCGGGTGGGGGGCCGACGGCCCCCTCCCACCGCGCGCCCCCTTACTTCTTCTTCTTCGGCTGTTCCGCCGGGGCCGGGGCCGGTTCGCCGCCGCCGGCCAGCAGCGGGGTCATGTCGGCGCCGTTCAGCAGGAGCTGGCCGGCCTCCGTCACCTCGAACTTGTAGCTGCGGACATCGGCGCCGGTGTCGTCCTTGCCGGCCTGACCCATGGCCTGGACCATCGCCAGACCGCCCAGCAGGTCCTGGGTCTCCTTATCGGGCTTGGCGCCCGGCGCCGGCTGCATCGCCTTCACCGCGGCGTCGATGCCGCGCAGCAGGACGGTGGCGCCGCCGGTGACGCCGAAGGCGGCCTGGGTGGCGACCTTGACCGCGCCGGTGGCGGTGCCGGCCGTCGCCGGAGTGTCGAGGTTCAGCGCGTCGATCCGCAGCTCCGTCCCGGCCTCGCCCATGGCGGCCATCGCCTGCTGCATCACCATCTCGGAGGAGGGCGGCGGCGGGGCGGCCTTGGCCTTGGCGCCCTTCTTCGGCTGGGTCTCTTCGGCCTCGGCGGCCTTGGCCAGCTCGGTGAAGGCCTTCCACAGGGCGCTGTTCGGCAGCTTGGCGACCGACAGCTTGACCTCGAAGGCGCGCGGGGTGAAGGCGGCGGGCGCCGGCGACGGCGTCATGGAGAAGTCGCGCGCCTCCATGCCCATGCTGACCGTCGACATCGCCTGGTCGAGGTCGGTCAGGCCGCTGCGGAAGGCGAGCTGGCCGAGAGAGACCTGGGTGCCGTCCTCGGGATTGACGAAGGACAGGTTGGACAGGCGCATCGCGCCGCTGATGCCGCCGAACATGCCCTGGAGCTTCGGCAACAGTTCCGCGCTGGTCGGCGCCACGCCCTTGGCGGCGGTCTGTTCCGACAGCTTCTGCAGCGCGCTGACCTTGGTCAGGTCGACCCGGGTGTAGGTGGCCTCGGCGGTGACCCCGCCGATCTTGACCAACTCCTTCTTCTTCTCGTCCTGCACCGACAGGCCGCCGAAGGCGAAGGCGGCCGGGCCGCTCCACAGGGTGGCGCCGCCGGTCCCGGCCTCCGGCTTCAGGTCCTGGACCATGGTCATGGAGGCGACGGAAATCTTGCCCTTGCCGTCGGCGGCGCTGACCGCGATGTCGTTGTAGGCGGCATCGACGGCCAGCAGCGTCTCCAGCGCACCCGACCAGGTGCTGGTGAAGGACTGCTTGCCGATGGAGATGGTGGCGGCGTCGACATACTCGTCGTTGTCGTCGAGGTTCTGCACCTTGATCGCGCTGGGCAGCGTGATCGCCACGCCATACTGGCCGTCGTCCTTCGGCGTCACCGACAAGAGGACGGTGCCGATGTCGAACAGCGTGCCTTCGGCATCCTCGGCCGACAGGCGGGGCAGGGCGACGTCGTAATGGTCGCCGGCCGGCTTGACGGTGGGCTCGCCCTGCCATTCGAAGCCGACGCCCTCGCCATCCTCGCTGGGCGGCGGGAACCAGCGGGGCAGGTCCTTCTTCAACGAGGCGGCGAGCGCCTTGGCCCCGGCGTCGTCGACGGCGGGGGCGGCCTGGACGGGCGACCAGCCGGCGACCAGCGCCAGCATGCCGCCGGCGATCAGGGCGGGCCTCAGGGAACGGACCGGCAGGGCCGGGACGGGCGAAAGACGGCTGAGACGCATCGAGGAACTTCTCCCAGGTACGATTTGGGAGCACGTTAAGCTTGATACGCGAGGCCGGTCCATGCCCCTGATGGGCCAAAACCCAAGAGGCGGTTAAAAATCCAGGTCGGCGTAGTGCTTGGGCGGCGGGCAGCCGGTGATGTTGTCGGCCAGCAGGGCGCGGAAGCTGGGACGCGACTTGATCCGGGCGTACCAATCCTTGGCCTCCGGACTGCGGTCCCACGGCACGTTGTCGATATAGTCCAGGCAGGACAGCTGCGCCGCGGCGGCGATGTCGGCCAGGGTGAAGACCGACCCGGCCAGCCACGGCCGCCGTTCCGACAGGAACGCGATGTAGTCGAGATGATAGGTGACGTTGGCCAGCCCGGCGCGAATCGCCGGGGCGAAGGGGTGGCCCTGGCCGGACAGCCGCTTGATCAGCTTCTCGCCCACCAGATTCTCGGTCACCTCGCGGTCGAACTTGTTCAGGAACCAGTCGGCGACCCGCCGCACCTCCGCCCGCGCCGCGATCTCGCGCGGCAGCAGGGGGGTGTCGGGATAGGCCTCCTCCAGGTATTCGATCACGGCGAGGCCGCCGGCGACGACCGTCCCGTCCTCCTCCACCAGAACCGGAACCTCGGCGGCCGGGTTCAGCTTCAGGAAATCGGTGCGCCGTTCCCATGGCCTTTCGACCACGGGTTCGAAGGGCAGGGCCTTCTCGGCAAGCATCACGCGCGCGGTGCGCGACAGGGCGTGGATCGGGTGGTGGTACAGGGTTCGCATGGCGGCGCGACTTTACCGCAACGCCGCAAAGGAAAACAGCCTGCGCATCCGGGCCTGCGGGTCTCGTTGGGGGTGGGTCGGCGGGGCAGGCGGCAAGCGGTTCACCCCATCCGCGACAGGCGGTAGAGCACCAGCGTGTCCGGCTGGTCGGAGGGGGGAGCCACCGGCGTCCAGCCGTTGCGTTCGTAGAAGGCGCGGGCGGCGGCGTTGCGGGCGGCGCAGGCCAGCTCGACCGGGTGGGGGCCGCCGCGCAGCAGGGCCAGCGCCTCGCGCAGCAGGGCGGAGCCGATGCCGCGCTTGTGCCATCCGGGGTCGATGAACAGGTTGTGGATGACGCCGGCCTGGGGATCGAGCGAGACGAAGCCGACCACCGTCCCGGCCCCGGTCCCACCCTCGGCCGCCTCGGCGACCAGCACCGCATCCTCGCGCACGCAGTCGTAATAATCGTCCAGCCCGAAGCGGTCGGCGGGTTGCCAGGAGAAGGCCTGGCGGCGGCCGTGCAGGAAGATCTCGGCACAGCGTTCGGAGTCGGCGCTGCGGGCGGAACGGATCGCGATGCGCACCCCTTCCCCGGCCGGCATGCCTTCCTCCTTCTGCCCGTTGCGCTCGATCCTGAGGATCAACCGGATCTCCGGTCAGAGTATTCCACCGGCGGGGCGTCCGGGAACGGTCCTTTCGTCCTGTCCGGAGAATGGAGCGTTCAGCGCGTCGCCTTGTCCCCGGCCGCCTTCCCGGTGGCGGTCTTTTCGGCCGGGGCCTTCTCGGCAGGGGGCTTCTCGGCGGGAGGCGTGTCGGCGGGGGGGGTTCCCCTTGCGGGCCT
>NZ_LGQU01000037.1:0-68231 GCF_003115935.1 Azospirillum sp. TSH20 | reverse complement strand
CCCCCCCCCAAAAAACCCCCCCCCCCCCCCCCCCCCCGGGGGGGGGGGGGGGGGGGGGGGGAAAAACCGCCCCAACCACTCCCCTCAATCCACCATCGGCTCGTCGCCCAGCAGCAGGTCGATGCGGCGGCGCAGGCTGATCAGTTCGCGGCGCTGCATGTCGTCGACATAGGCGCGGTGCTCGCGCGGGTCGCCCAGACGGGCGGTCGCGCGGCGCAGCGCGTCGAGGAAGCGGCCGACCGCCGACATGGTGCGCAGCGACGGTTCCTTGGCGGCGTCCTTGCGGCTGCGGGCGGCCTGGACGGTGCCGTCGCCGGCCTTCACCTGCTCCCACAGCGCCATCTGCTCGTCCAGATCCTTGATCCAGGCGATCTCGATCAGGGTGGAGCGCGAGACGTCGTGGTGGGCGGCGGCATATTCCTGCTTGATCGTCTCCGGCAGGCTGTTCAGCCGCAGGGTGTGGCTGACGTTGCTCTGGCTCTTGCCGATGATGCGGCCGAGCTGTTCCTGGGTGTAGCCGAAGCGGTCGATCAGGCGGGACAGCGCCTCCGCCAGCTCCAGCGCGTCCAGATCGACGCGCTGCACATTCTCCACCAGGGTCAGTTCGTCCGGATTGCCGGAGGTGACCAGCGCGTAGATGGTCGCCAGCCCCAGCATCTCATGGGCCCGCAGCCGCCGTTCGCCGGCGACCAGCCGATGGCCGCCCACGACCTCCTGCACCAGGATCGGCTGCTTCAGCCCGTAATGCGCAATCGAGTCGGCCAGACTCTGCATCTCTTGCGGGTCGAAATGGCGGCGCGGCATGCTTGGATTGCGCATCACCCGTGCGACGTCGAGTTCCAACAGCCGGGGCGGCTTGCCGGTATCGTCGAACAGATCCGAATGATCGGGTGCGAGCGTCGGCATGTCGTATCCAGATTCCCTGTTCACCATTCCTTCCGGCTTCGCAACCGTGCCCCGTCCATTGCGGCGCTGTCAACGGCGCAGTGAGAAGAAAAGGGGAACAGGGAATTGTGGCTTCGCCGTCGCCGGCCAGGTCATCCCATCACGCCGCCTTGATGTCGGCCAGGAAACGTTCGATCTCCGCCCGGAGATGTCCGGCCTGCCGCGTCAGATCCTGGGACGAGGTCAGCACCTCTTCGGCGACCGTCTTGGTCGTATCGGCGGACCGCGCCACGCCGTCGATGATCGCGGTTACCGATTGCGTCGCCTTCGCGGCCTGTTCGGCGTTGGCGGCGATGTCCATCGTTGCGGTGCCCTGCTCATCGATGGCGTTGGCGACGATGCCGGAGATGCGGCCCATATCCTCGATGACACGGGCGATCTCGCCGATGGAGGCGGCGGCTCCGTCCGTCACCGACTGCATCGTGCCGATCTGGCTGCCGATCTCGTCGGTGGCCTTGGCGGTCTGGGAGGCCAGATGCTTGACCTCGTTGGCGACGACGGCAAAGCCTTTGCCCGCTTCCCCCGCCCGCGCCGCTTCGATGGTGGCGTTCAGTGCCAGAAGGTTGGTCTGCGCCGCGATGTCGTGGATCAGTTGAACGACGGTGCCGATGCGACCGGCGGTCTCCACCACCACGCGCATGGTTTCGCCCGCCTGCGCGGCGGCGCCGATGGCGGCCTGGGTGATGCGGCCCGATTCCTCTATGTGACGACCGATGTCGCCGATGGAGGCGCGCAGCTGGTTGGCGGCCGACGCCACCGTGCCGACGTTGCTCGCCGTCTGATCGGCCGCCGCGGCGACGCTGGTCGCCTCGTGCAATGTCCGGTCGGCGCCGTCGCTCATCGACCTGGCCGTCGTCTCCAGCCCGCCGGCGGCGCTGGCCACCGCGCGGACGATACCGCCGACGCGGGCATCGAAGCCGTCGGTCACCTGTTCCAACTGGCGGGTCCGTTCCTCGCGCAGGGCGCGGATCCGCTCCTGCTCCATATGGAGGTCGTCGGCCTTGATCAACGCCTCCTTGAACACCTGCATGGCGCCGGCCATCCGTCCGATCTCGTCGTGGCGCTCCTGCGCCGGCACGTCGAGCCGGCGTTCGCCCTGGGCCAGACGCTGCATCGCCTCGCACATCGCCGACAGCGGACGGGTGATGCCGCGGGCGAACAGGATGCCACCGATGCAGATGACCAGCAGCAGGGCGGCCCCGGCACCGATCATCTGGTCGCGCATCGAATGGACAGGCGCCAGGATCTCGTCAACAGCCGCCTCCGCCAGCACCAGCCAGTGGACGCCGTTATGGGTCATCGGCCGGTAGGCGGTCAGTGCCGGACCGCTGCCGGCGAAGTTCGTCGCCTCCAAAACCCCGGTGTGGTCGGAATCGCCTTTGATGGTGCCCATGGCGCCGCCCTCATAGGGCGTCAGCACCGCCATTCCCTGGGCGAAGCGGGGCGTGCTGCGCAGCTTGCCGTCCTCCCCGACCAGGAACGTATCGCCGCTGTCCCCCATGCCGCCAGTGGCGCGCATGATGCGATCCAGCCCGTTCGGCTCGATGCGGAAAACCAGGGTGGCCAGCATCTGGACTCCCCCGTTCGGCAGGTGCAACGCCACCGGAGCGGCCAAGAAGGCCGACGCTGCGCCATCGGCCGGCGCGTAGGCGCTGAAATCGACGATCCGGGCCTCATCCTGCTTGGGATCACGCTTCACCGAGTCGGCCAGGGCGGCGAGCGGACCTTCGGCCGGCTTGCCGAAATCGCCGCCTTTCGCGGCGCTATAGAGCACAGCCCCGTCCTGCGACAGCAGCAGCACGTCGGCCAACCCGCGGCGCAGCATCAGATCAGCCATCCAGGACTGCAGCCGGAGATGCGCCATGTCGTACATGGTGTTCATATCCGGCTTCTCGAGCTTGTAGCGCTCGGCCGGCGGGTTGGGGTTGTCATCGACATAGCGCTTGCGCAGCAGAGTGCCGGGGTCGCCTCGGTCGGCCTCGACTCTCCAGCCGTTGCCCAGCGCCACCGCGGCATCGCGCATTGATCGCGTGTTCGCCGTGAGGACGATGTCGCCCTCCAACCCCTCCAGATAGGACTGGACGCTGGCGGCGCGGGCGTCCGCCAGCGCCACCAACTTGTCCTGTGCCGCCGTGCGCAGCCTGTCGGTGGCCGCGGAATAGGCGAAGCTGCCAAGCAGCAGTGCCGTCAGCACCGCCGATCCGACCACGGCACCAGGGATCTTGTGACGCAGAAGCAATCTTCTCAAGGTTGTGCTCCTCCCATGCAAAGCGCCGGTTGGCTCGGCTTGACTGGCGTGACGAACAGCCGCTCCTGCCCGCCGGACATTTCCCATCCGACCGAGCCGCTGGACGTTGCGTCGCCTACGTACAATTCTATGTGCAAACCATTAACAGAATCCGTCACATCCTTTTAATCGTTTTGTTAAACGATCGTTCAAAATCCATTCGGCTGGCGCAATGAAACGTAACTCAGTAGAAAGGGTTGATGCAGAGCCGAGGAATTGATCCGGCGTCTGTTGGGAGGTCGGTCGATGTCACTTGCTGAACGCAAGCTCTTTGTCGAGCGCTGGATTCGCTCACCCCTGAAGGTCGCGTCGGTAACTCCAAGCGGTCCTGAACTGTGCCGGGCCATGGCGAAGGCCGCCGGTTGCAGTCCCACGAAGCGGGTGGTGGAGTTGGGTCCGGGCACCGGTCCGGTCACTTCGGCGCTGCTGGCCCATGGCGTCACTCCCGACAATCTGCTGATGGTGGAACTCGACCCCGCCTTCGCCGACCATCTGTCGATCCTGCACCCCAACGCCACCGTGGTGCGCGGCGACGCGACGCGGGTCCACCGCATCATCCAGGCCCATGGCTGGGAGTCTTGCGACGCGGTGGTGTCGGGCCTGCCGCTGATCGCCATGCCGCTGTCGGTCCAGGCCCGGATCGTGCGCGGCGCCTTTTCCGTGCTGGCGCAGGACGGCGTTTTCGTGCAATTCACCTATGGTCCCTTCGCCCCGGTGAATCCGGAACTGATCCGGCGGCTGCGGCTGAAGCCGCGGCGCCATGCCTGGATCGCCCGGAACCTGCCGCCGGCGTCGGTCTGGACCTTCCGCCGGCTGCCCTGACGACGAGTCACTTTGACCGCTGACACTGTATTCGACCAAGCGCGCGCCCTGATCGACGCGCGCCGTTACCGCCCCGCCCTGCGCCTGCTGCGCGGCGATGCCCTTCCCCACGGGCTTGCCAACGGACTTGCCAACGGACTTGAACGTCTGCATCTGCTGGGTCTGGCGCATCTCGGCCATCGCGACGCCCCGGCGGCCATCGCCTGCCTGCGCCGCGTCCTGGCCGACCGGCCGGACGATCCGGACCTGCTGTCCTCCCTGGCCCGCGCCCATCAGGCCGACAACGCCCCCTTCCCCGCCGTCCGCTGGTTCGAGCGCGCCGCCCGCGTCACACCCGGCGACGCGGCACTCACCGCGTCCCTGGCCGGGGCCCTTCGCCGCGACGCCCGCTATGGCGACGCGCTGGCCCTGGCGCGGGCGGCGATCCGCGATGGCGACACCTCGCCCGACATCCGCTACGAGGCGGCGATGGCTGCGGCCTATCTCGGCGAGGATGCGGAGTCGCTGGCCCATTTCGACGCTCTGCTCGTCGACGATCCCGAACATGCCGCCGCGTGGTTCGGCAGCCACGCCCAGGCTCTGCACCATCATGGCCCCGAGGAAGCGCTACGCCGCCTGCGCCGCGCCACCCGCTGCGGCGGCGCCAACGGCAAATACTGGGGCTACCTCGCCGCCACCCTGCGCCTGATCGGCCGCACTGCGGAGGCCGAAGCCGTCGAGGCCGGGCAGATCGGCGACAATCCAAAGCGCCGTCTGCTTCCCGATGGCGCCAAGGCGCTGCTGCCGAAGCTCTCCTCCGACTTCCGCCTGTTCGGCAACAGCGGCCGGCTGCTGCGCCACGCGCTGGCCTGTGCCGCCACGCCCGGTCTGGTGCTGGAGTTCGGCGTGCGGCGAGGCACCTCGCTCAACCACATCGCCGACGTGGCTGGGCAGGAGGTCCACGGCTTCGATTCGTTCGAGGGACTGCCGGAGGGCTGGGTGAATTCCCCCCGCGGCGTGCTGACCACCGGCAGCCAGCTGCCGCCGGTGCGCGACAACGCCCGGCTGCATGTGGGGTGGTTCGAAGACAGTCTGCCGCCGTTTCTGGCGGCTCATCGGGGGCCGGTGCGCTTCGTCAATGTCGACAGCGACATCTACGCCTCGGCCCGCACCGTGCTGACCGCTCTGGCCGACCGGGTGCGGCCGGGGACCGTCATCGTGTTCGACGAGTATATCGGCAACCGCAGCTGGCGCGACGATGAGTACCGGGCGTTCCAGGAATTCGCCGCGGAGAACGCGGTAAGGTACGAGTATTTCGCGGCCAGCCCCTACACCAAGCAGGTGGCGGTGCGGGTGCTGGGGATCGGCACCTGAGCAAGGGCTGCGGCGGAGGGGATGATGCCCCTCCGCCGCAAATACCAACTCACCCCGCCGCCTTCACCTGACGGCGGCGCGCATGCAGGACAGGCTCGGTGTAGCCGTTCGGCTGGACGCGGCCCTTGAACACCAGATCGCACGCCGCCTGGAAGGCGATGCTGCCGTCGAAGTTGCCGGCCATCGGCTTGTACAGCGGGTCGCCGGCATTCTGCTTGTCGACGACGGCGGCCATGCGCTTCATGACCTCCATCACCTGGGCCTCGGTGCAGATGCCGTGGTGCAGCCAGTTGGCGATGTGCTGGCTGGAGATGCGCAGGGTGGCGCGGTCCTCCATCAGCCCGACGTCGTGGATGTCCGGCACCTTGGAGCAGCCGACGCCCTGGTCGATCCAGCGCACCACATAGCCGAGGATGCCCTGGGCATTGTTCTCCAGCTCCTGCCGGATCTCGTCCTCCGACCAGTTGGGGCGGTCGGCGAGCGGGATGGTCAGGATGTCGGACAGGGATGCTGCCTGACGCTTGGCCAGCTGGTCCTGCACCTCGGCCACGTTCACGGCGTGATAGTGGGTGGCGTGCAGGGTGGCGGCGGTCGGCGACGGGACCCAGGCGGTGTTGGCGCCGGCCTTCGGGTGGCCGATCTTGGCGACCAGCATGTCGGCCATCAGGTCCGGCATCGCCCACATGCCCTTGCCGATCTGGGCGCGGCCCTTCAGCCCGGCGCGCAGCCCGACATCGACATTGTTGTCCTCATAGGCCGAGATCCACTTGGTGGCCTTCATCGCCGCCTTGCGGACGACCGGGCCGGCCTCCATCGAGGTGTGGATCTCGTCGCCGGTGCGGTCGAGGAAGCCGGTGTTGATGAACACCACGCGGTCCTTGGCGGCGCGGATGCACTCCTTGAGGTTGACGCTGGTGCGGCGCTCCTCGTCCATGATGCCGACCTTGAGGGTGTTGCGGGCCATGCCCAGCAGGTCCTCGACGCGGCCGAACAGCTCGTCGGCGAAGGCGACCTCTTCCGGCCCGTGCATCTTCGGCTTCACGATGTAGACCGAGCCGGCGCGGCTGTTGCGCAACCCGCCATCAGCTTTTTGGGGGGCCTTCAGATCGTGCAGGGCGATCAGCGAGGTGAAGACGCCGTCGAGGATGCCTTCCGGCGCCTCGCTGCCGTCGGACAGCTTGACCATGTCGATGGTCATCAGGTGGCCGACGTTGCGGACCAGCAGCAGGCTGCGGCCATGCAGGGTGACGCTGCCGGTCGGCGTGGTGTAGACGCGATCCGGGTTCAGCTTGCGGACGACGGTCTTGTCGCCCTTGGGGAAGCTGGCCTCAAGCGTGCCCTTCATCAGGCCCAGCCAGTTGCGGTAGGCGACGACCTTGTCCTCCGCATCCACGGCGGCGACGGAATCCTCGCAGTCCTGGATGGTCGACAGCGCCGCTTCCAGCACGACGTCGGCGATGCCGGCGGCGTCGTCCTTGCCGATCACGCTGTTGCGGTCGATGCGGATTTCGATGTGGGTGCCGTTCTGGACCAGCAGCACGGCCGACGGCGCCGAAGCCTCGCCCTGCCAGCCGACGAAGGCGGCCTTGTCCTTAAGACCGGTCTTGCCGCCGCTCTTCAGCGTCACCGCCAGCGTGTCGCCCTCGACCGCATAGCCGGTGGCGTCGGCATGGCTGCCCTCGGCCAGCGGAACGCTGTCGTCCAGGAACTTGCGCGCCCAGGCGATCACCTGCGCGCCGCGGGCGGCGTCATAGCCGCCGGCCGCCGGGGCGCCGGGAATGGCGTCGGTGCCGTACAGCGCGTCGTACAGGCTGCCCCAGCGCGCGTTGGCGGCGTTCAGGGCATAGCGGGCGTTGGTGATCGGCACCACCAGCTGCGGACCGGCGAGATAGGCGATTTCCGGATCGACATTGCCGGTGCCGACGGCGAAGTCGCCACCCTCCGGCACCAGATAGCCGATCTCGCGCAGGAAGGACTCGTATTCGGCCTGATCGAAGATCTTGCCGCGGCGGGCGGTATGCCACGCGTCGATCTGCGCCTGCAGGCTGTCGCGCTTGTCGAGCAGAGCCTTGTTGCGCGGCGCCAGCTCGTGCAGGAGCTGGTCGAGGCCGGTCCAGAGACGGTCGGCGTCGACACCGGTCCCCGGCAGCGCCTCGTCATTGATGAAGTCGTACAGCGGCTGGGCGATTTCGAGGCCGCCACGGCGGATCCAGTTGCTCATCTCGTTGCGTGTCCCATTCTCTTGCGCTCGGTTCGCAGACTCCTCTCCGGGAGTCTTGGTTCATCGGTTATCGCGTCTTCCGCGCGAGCCGGTCAACACAATGTCGCACCGCAGCGTATGGAGAAATGGTAGCAGGCGGCCTATCCCGGTCACGCCAGCAGATTCAGCGCCGCCGCCGGCTGGACGGTCGGATCGGCAGCCCCCGAATTGGCAGCCGATGGCAGCACCGGCATCTCCGCGCTCTCCGCATCACCACCGCCTAGCAATCCGGCCACGGCAAGGGCGTCGCTGGACCCGAACGCCGCGGCACGCAGGGCGTTGACCTCCTTCTGGGCGGCATCGACCATCTTGTCGTCGGCCTTGAAGCCCTCCCGCCGCTCGCGCCGCCGCTTTTCGGATTCGTCCAGCATGTTGGCGGCCTTCGCCTCGCCGATGATGCGCTTGGACGTGGCGAGCACCCCCTCCACCCGTTGGCCGAAGGCGTCGGCCTCGCGATAGCGCGACATCTTCATGGCGTTGTCGGCCATCAACTGCTGGATCATCGCGCTACGGCCGCCGGTCCCGGCCGTCGTGGCGGAAGCCGGGTCGGACCCGGCCAGCCCGCCCCCGTCCAAGCCGGACAGCACATCCTCCACCAGCCGGGCGATGTCGTCGGGCAGCGTGCCGTCCTGCCCCGCTACTCCGCCTGCGGAGTCCGCCTCCGCTCCGGCATCCGCAGCCATCAGATCGGCGGCACTTTCCGCCGAGCCTCCGTCTCCCGTCGAAATGCCGATGGTCAGCGTCACCTCGGTCTGCTGCAGGGTCAGGCTGGTGGTGCTGCGGGTGATCGTCGTCTCCGACGACAGCATCGAGCCGCCGGTGGCGGTGGCGGCATCACCGGGAAGCCCCATCTCGGCCGCGGCCTTGATGCCGGCACCATACTCCTTGGCGGCACGCCCGGCCTCGCGCGCCAGCAGCGCCGCCTCCCGTGCCAAGGCGGCCAGCTTCTGCGGATCGCCCTGGGCGAAGCGCATCGCCAGCTTCAGTTCCTCGATCCTGCGTTCGACCTGTTCCAGCCGGGCGGCGGCCGACGCCTTGGACCCGCCGACCCGCTTCGCCTCCTCCAGAGCCGCCTGGGCGGAGGCATGGTCGCTCTGCCACTTGGCGGAGGGCTGGGTCAGCGCCTGCGCCCGCTCGGCCTTCTGGGCGAGCTGCCCCTGGGCGTCCTTCGCCTGAAGGTCCTTTTCCCAAGGCTTCTTCGCCTGTTGAAGCCGAAAAAGTCCGGCCTGTCCGTCGGCCACCACGCTGAAGACGCTCATGCCGCCACCCTCCGGCCGGGTCGCATCAGGATATTCCCGGCAAAGTTTAGCACATTGGTGGTGACTGTCCATTTCGCGCAGCGGCTGCGTGGAACCCCGAAGGCTTGGCTGGTGTTTCCCTCCCGACACCCGATTCCGCAACGGGCGGTTTGATGCCGCAGGCGCGGAGCCGCGGAATACCGGAATCCCCGAGGAGGAAAGACAAGATGCCGAACCGCGACATGACCGGCACCGGCGGACCGAACCCGACCGGCTCCACCACCGGAAGTTCCACCACCGGAAGTTCGACCGCCGGCAGCTCCACCATCGGCAACAGCACGTCCGGTGGACGCAGCGGCGTCGAGGATATCAAGAAGACCGTCAACCGCGCCGCCGACGACGCGATGGCCACCGGGCGGGAGACGCTGGGCAATGCCCAGGGCCGCATCCGCTCACTGCTGGAACAGCAGACCGGCCGCGCCGCCGACCAACTGGGCGGGGTCGCCAACGCCCTGCACAAGGCTGCCGAGCAGTTGAACGAGGAGAATGGCGGCGTGGTCGCCGATTACGCCGAGCAGGCGGCCAGCCGCGTCGAGCGGGTCGCCGACATGCTGCGCGACGCGAATGTCGACGACATCGTCGGCGAGGTCGAGGGCTTCGCCCGTCGCCAACCCGAGGTGTTCATCGGTGCCGCCTTCGCCGTCGGCTTCCTCGCCGCGCGCTTCATCAAGAGCTCCGGCGAGCGGCGCATGCACCGCGCCTCGACCTCGCTGCGCGGCAACGCCCATCCGTCGCAGTCCGTGCGCACCGCGCGTGGCTCGGCCTACGACACCGGCCGCGACATGAACCGCGATATGGGACGCGGTTCCAGCCCGAGCCGCGGCATGGCCGGTGGCATCGCCGAGTCCGTCAGCCGCAGCACGCCGTCGCACAGCGCCGACACGCCGACGACCGGGTCCTCCGCCGTCAACACCGGCAATCTGGCCGGCCGAATGGAGTCGGAGCGCGCTTCGGAGCGTCTGGGTGAGCCGAAGCCGGCCGCCGGCCGCATCGGCATGCCTCTCTCCACCGCCCCGGCCTCCGTCACCGGCCGCGGCACCGGGTCCACGCCCGAAACGGCGCTCGGCACCAGCACGGTCGGCACTCCCGGCGGCACCCCCGGCGGCACGACCGGCAGCGCCGGCAGCGCCATGAACTCCGGCGCCACCGGCGTCGGCGGCACCGGCAACACCACCGGCACCAGCGGGACCCAGGGCGGGGCTGCCGGGACCACCTCCTCCACCTCCAAGCCGCAGGGACAGCGTCCATGAGCGCCGCCGAGAACCGCTATGACGAGCCGCGGGATCCGCGGCAGGACCGGCCGCTCGCCGGCCTGTTCGCCGATCTCGCCCGCGAATCCGCCAACCTTGCCCGATCCGAGATCGCGTTGGCGAAGGCCGAGCTGACCGACAAGGCCACCGAGGCCGCCGGCGGCGTGGCCTTCATCGCCGTCGGCGGACTGATCGCCTTCGCCGGCGTTCTGGTCCTGCTTGCCTCCGCGGTTCTCGGCCTGTCCAACGTCCTGGCCCCGTGGCTGTCCGCGCTGATCGTCGGCGTGGTGGTTCTGCTGGTCGGCGGCATCCTTGCCTATGTCGGCAAGAACCGGTTGAGCCCCGCCAACCTCCGCCCCCGCCGCACGATCAACACGCTGGACGAGGACAAGCGTTGGGCCAAGTCCCAGCTTGCCCGCTGAGGGGCCGGCCGATGACGGACGACGTTCGCAAATCCGAAACCGGGCCGCAGGATCTCGACGCCCTGGAGGGCGACATCCGCGCCAGCCGCGCGCGCATCGGCGGCACCGTCGAGGCGCTGCGCGACCGCAGCTCCCGTCTGCGCGACAGACTGACGCGGTGGTCTCCCCAATCCCTGATGGAGAATTCCATGAAGCACACCTATTCGCCGTCGCAGCAGTCCGACCGCTACGAAAGCGGCCAGACCGTCCATTACCGGCAGTCGCAGTCCCGATCGTCGGGATCGATGCTGGACAGCATGACCAGCAATCCGATCCCGCTGGCCCTGGTCGGCATCGGGCTGGGCTGGCTGGCCCTGTCCAGCACCGGCTACGACCGCCGCATTGCCCGGTCCAGCACCGTCCGCAACGCCCGCCACCGCATGGGCGACGCCGTGGACTACGCCCGCGAATCGCTGAGCGGCGCCGGCGAGAGCGTCCGCAACGCCGCCAGTTCCGCCTATGACAGCGCCTCGGGCGCGGTCGGCTCCGCCTACGACAGCGCCTCGGACAGGGTCAGCGGCATGATGGGGGGTTCGGACGGCGACCATCCAACGGGGCGCGGCGATATCCATGGCCAGCGGCAGTCCCAGTCCTATGCCAGCCGCGGCATGTCGCGCCTCTCCTCCATGGCGCCGTCGGCCGACCATCTGCGCCACCGTGCGCATGACATGTCGACCGGCTTCTGGGACCTCGTGGAGGACCATCCCATCGTCGCCGGTGCCATGGGCGTTGCACTGGGTGCGGCCATCGGCGCCGCCCTGCCGGGCACTCGCTATGAGAAGCAGTGGGTCGGCGAGTATGCCGACGAGGCGACCGAGCGGGCCAAGGCCATCGCAATGGACGCGCTGGACCGCGGCACCCGCGCCGCCCAGGCCGCTGCCGAAACGGTGGTCGAATCGGCGAAGGAAGACCTGCACGACGTCGTGTCGGAGGCCACCGACGCCGCCCGCGCGGAAGTGAAGAAGCCGGGCTGATCGCCCGTCCTTCTACGCTCACCGGACGAACCCCGCGCCACACCAGGCGCGGGGTTTTCCGCATTCAGGTCGACGCTTCCGGCCTGCGCATCGCTGTGCCGACCGTCTGCTGTCGCGCGATCGCGGCACCCTCCACAGGCGCGGTGATCTCATAATGATCGGCCTGGGTGACCTCCCGGATCAGGCGCGGGCGATAGGCGATGGCGTTGACGCCCCCGTCGTGGCGCAAACTGTCGTAGACGATGCCGGCGGCCTGCCCTGCGCGCACCTCCTCCCCGAATGCCTGGGACGCCTGGTAGCTGCCTGCCGCGTAAAGGTCGGGTCGCACGGCGCGCTGGCCCCGGATGTCCAGGAAGTCGCCATCAAGACGGGCGGTGTAGAGACGGTAGGTCAGCCGCATCTCCGGAAGCCGGCGGTAAACGGCCTCGCGCCGAAGATGATGGGCGACTTCTGCGATGGCCGTTTTCAGTGCCCACGCCCCGTACCATGCCCCAAGATCGCCACTGTTGAAGCGGCCACCGGCGGGGGCGGCGTGCAGGAAGGCGGCCATCACGACCGAAGCGTTCGGAACGCCGTAGACCCACTGGTCGCGGGGCAGGCGGGCCACGCGCTCCCGCACCAGACGGTCGTTGGTCCAACCCTCCAGTTCCATGACGGCTTCCAGATCGTCCGGATGCGTCACGCCGTCAAAGGCCGGAATGGGCGGAAACCGTGAAGGGATCAGGCGGTGTGTCGATTGCGGGATGGCAATGGAGGCTGTCACGGTTTCACACGATCACAATGTCGTCGTCGCCGTAGGGGGTGCTCGTCTCGTCCATCGAACCGGGTGGCCCAAACACCCCTCCCCGCCCGGCATCGAGGTAACGACGCACCAGCATGGGTCCGTCCATCGTGCCGTTGGTGACCAGCGCCATCGGCGGCTGACCGCCAAAGGATGGCCCATCGTGCGGGCCGGTCAACCAGTCCATCGCCGCCGACTCCGAGCCGAATAGGATCATCAGCGCCTTGTGGATGCCGAGGACGGCGGAGATGCGCAACAGCACGTCGACCGGCAAGGTCAACTCCTGACCATCGCGCGCCTTGGCGACCCAGCCGAAATAGGTCGAACGGCCGGGCGAACCCAGCACCAGCAGACGCTCGGCCTCCGTCAAACGCCAAAGGTCGGCGATGGCCAGAAAGGCCCGCAGCCCCGGCCCGCTGAGTTGCCGGCGCTTGGTCGGGGAGAACCGATCCGGCAGGAGGAGCGAAGGTCCGGCAGCGATAGGATCGGCGGCGCGGTGAGCACGAGCGGGCATGGCTGGTATCCCTTTTGTCCATAACGGGACTATATAGTCCAGATATGGACATGGTCAATCCCGCCGCCTGAACCTTCACGCAGCCTGTACAGCGCCGACAGCCGCGACACACTGCCGCACCCCATCCCTGCGCCTGCGGCTTCGCTGTAGCGTGGTGGCGGGAGCGGCGCTATAACCAAGCAGCGTTGACGGGTATTGGCAGCGCATCAGCCATGCAAACCCGCCAAACCGGCAGAAACCCTGCACTCTAATCGACAAACGCCCCTTGCCCCCCGGAGCAATCAGGACTAAATTGGTCCTGTATTCGAAACCGGGGTGAAACGGGGTGTGGGCATGATCCGGCTGAGCAAGCTGACCGACTATGCCATCGTCGTGTTGAGCGAGATGGCGCGCCAGGTCGGCACGGTCCACACCGTCGCCCATCTTGCCGACCGCACCGGCGTTCCCGCTCCCACCGTCGCCAAGCTGATGAAGACGATGACGCCGGCGGGGCTCACCACCTCGCAACGCGGCGCTGCCGGCGGTTATGCGCTGAGCCGGCCGGCCGATGCAATCTCCATCGCGGAAATCATCACGGCGCTCGATGGTCCCATCGCGCTGACCGCCTGCGTCGACGGTGCCGACAGCCAATGCGGGGTGGAGCAACTTTGCCCCATGCGCGGCGGTTGGGAAAAGGTGAACCGCGCCATTCGCGGCGCGCTGGAGGAGGTGACGCTGGCCGACATGATGGCCCCCATCACCTTCCCCGCCCCGGCAGCCGCAACGAACTCCACAGCCGCCCAGCCGGCCCGCCCTGCGCACTGAACGGCGCGCACCGAACAGCATTCTTGAGAAGGACGAGGCAAAGCCATGGCCGCCCAACCGGAAACCGTCGAGCAGGTCCGCGCCGTCACGGAGCAGAAGTACAAGTACGGCTTCACGACCGACATCGAGGCCGACGTCGCGCCGAAGGGCCTGAACGAGGATATCGTCCGCTTCATCTCCGCCAAGAAGGAGGAGCCGGAGTGGCTGCTGGAATGGCGCCTGAAGGCTTTCCGCGTCTGGCAGACGATGGAGGAGCCGCAGTGGGCCGCCGTCAGCTTCCCGCCGATCGACTATCAGGACGCGCATTACTATGCCGCGCCGAAGAAGAAGGCCGGCCCGAAGTCGCTGGACGAGGTCGATCCGGAACTGCTCAAGACCTACGAGAAGCTGGGCATCCCGCTGCGTGAGCAGGAAATCCTGGCCGGCGTCGAGGGGTCGGAGGGCAAGAGCCCGGCCATCGCCGTGGACGCCGTGTTCGACAGCGTGTCGGTCGCCACCACCTTCAAGGCGAAGCTGGAGGAGATGGGCATCATCTTCTGCGCGATCTCCGAGGCGGTGCAGAAGCATCCGGATCTCGTGAAGAAGTATCTCGGCTCGGTGGTGCCCTACACCGACAACTATTATGCGACGCTGAATTGCGCGGTCTTCACCGACGGCAGCTTCGTCTACATCCCCAAGGGCGTGCGCTGCCCAATGGAGCTGTCGACCTACTTCCGCATCAACCAGGCCAACACCGGCCAGTTCGAGCGGACGCTGATCATCGCCGACGAGGGCGCCTACGTCAGCTATCTGGAAGGCTGCACGGCGCCGAAGCGCGACGAGAACCAGCTCCATGCCGCGGTGGTCGAGCTGGTGGCGATGGACGACGCGACCATCAAGTATTCGACCGTCCAGAACTGGTACCCGGGCAACGAGGAAGGTGTCGGCGGTATCTACAACTTCGTCACCAAGCGTGGCGCCTGCCGCGGCAGGAACTCCAAGATCTCCTGGACGCAGGTGGAAACCGGTTCGGCGATCACCTGGAAATATCCGAGCTGCATCCTGCAGGGCGACAATTCGGTGGGCGAGTTCTATTCGGTCGCCATCACCAACAACTTCCAGCAGGCCGACACCGGCACCAAGATGATCCACATCGGCAAGAACACCCGCTCGACGATCGTGTCGAAGGGCATCTCGGCCGGCAAGGCGCAGCAGACCTACCGCGGGCTGGTGAAGATCCTGCCCAGGGCGGAGGGGGCGCGCAACCACACCCAGTGCGACAGCCTGCTGATCGGCGACAAGTGCGGCGCCCACACGGTCCCCTACATCGAGAGCCGCAACCGCTCCGCCCGCATCGAGCATGAGGCGACGACGGCCAAGATCAGCGAGGACCAGCTCTTCTACTGCCGCCAGCGCGGCATCTCGGAGGAGGACGCCGTGTCCCTGATCGTCAACGGCTTCTGCAAGGAGGTCCTGAAGGAACTCCCCATGGAGTTCGCCGTGGAGGCGCAGAAGCTGGTGGGCATCAGCCTGGAAGGCAGCGTGGGCTAAAGCCCCCGCCCCCAGAGGAAAACCGACAGAACGTGAAGACCGGACGGCGTGCCGGCGGCCTGAAGAAGACAACGAGGCGAAGACGATGATCGAAATCAAGAACCTGCACGCCACCGTGGACGGCAAGGAAATCCTCAAGGGCGTCGACCTGACCATCCGCCCGGGCGAGGTCCACGCCATCATGGGGCCGAACGGCGCCGGCAAGAGCACGATGTCCTACGTCCTCGCCGGCCGCGACGGCTACGAGGTCACGGAAGGGTCGGTCACCTACTACGGCAAGGACCTGCTGGCGATGGAGCCGGAAGAGCGGGCGGCCGAGGGCGTCTTCCTGGCCTTCCAGTATCCGGTCGAAATCCCCGGCGTCGGCAACACCACCTTCCTGAAGACCGCGATCAACGCCATCCGCAAGCATCGCGGCGAGAAGGAACTGGACGCCATGCAGTTCCTCAAGCTGATCCGCGCCAAGACCAAGGCGCTCGGCATGAACGACGAGATGCTGAAGCGCGCGGTCAATGTCGGCTTCTCCGGTGGTGAGAAGAAGCGCAACGAGACCCTGCAGATGGCGGTGCTGGAACCGAAATTCGCCATCCTCGACGAAACCGACAGCGGCCTCGACATCGACGCGCTGAAGATCGTCGCCGAGGGCGTCAACGCGCTGCGTTCGCCGGAGCGGTCGATGCTGGTCATCACCCACTACCAGCGCCTGCTCGACTACATCGTTCCCGACTATGTCCATGTGCTGGCCGCCGGCCGCATCGTGAAGTCGGGCGGCAAGGAACTGGCGCTGGAGCTGGAAAAGAACGGCTACCGCGACTTCGGCGCGAGCGAGGCGGCGTGATGACGGCGCAACATCCCTCCCCCCTTCACCCCATGACTTACTCGACGCGCGGCGCCGATCCGGCGACGGCGCCGGCCTTCCTGGCGCCCCTCGACCATATGGGTTCCGGCCTGCCCGGCAGCGGGTTGTCCTGGCTGAACGAACTGCGCGCCGCCGGGCGTGAGCGCTTCGCCGCCGTCGGCCTGCCGACGATCAAGAACGAGAGCTGGCGCTACACCAACCTGCGCGACCTCGCCAAGGTCAGCTTCCAGCCGGCCGCCCCCGCCGCGGCGGCCATCGACCTGCTGCCGACCGTGCGGGCCGAGGGGCAGGACGGCCCGCGCATGGTCTTCGTCGACGGCCGCTTCCGTGCCGACCTGTCGTCGGTCGACGGGCTGCCGCCGCGTGTCGATCTGCTGAGCCTCGACGCCGCGCTGAGCACCCATTCCGGCCTGCTGGCCGACCACCTCGGCCGCCTCGCCGCAGCGGACGACCGTCCGCTGGTGGCGCTGAACAGCGCCTATCTCGCCGATGGTGCGGTCCTGCACGTGCCGGCCAACGTCCAGGTCGAGCGTCCCATTGAGCTGGTCTTCGTCTCGGTCGGGTCGGAATCGCAGGCGACCACCTGCCATCCGCGTATGCTGCTGATCGCGGAGGCCGGGTCGAAGGCGGTGGTGGTCGAACACCATGTCGGCCGCGGCGCCGGCACCACGCTGTCGAACCACGTCACCGAGGTCTACGTCGGCGAAGGCGCCACCCTGCACCATTACAAGTCGCAGCGCGAAGGCGCCGGCGCCATCCACCTGTCGCACATCGCGGCGACGGTGGCGACCGGCGGCTGCTACGACAACTTCATCCTGACGACGGGTGCGAAGCTGTCGCGCAATGAGGTGGTCAGCCGCCTCGACGGCACCGACGCCCGCACCCATGTCAGCGGCGGCTATCTGGTCCGCGGCACCCAGCACGCCGACACCACCACGCTGATCGTCCACGCCCAGCCCAACGGCACCAGCCGCGAGGTCTACAAGGGCGTCATCGACGACACGGCGCGCGCGGTGTTCCAGGGCAAGATCACCGTCTGCCCGGATGCGCAGAAGACCGACGGCTATCAGCTGAACCGCGCCCTGCTGCTGTCCGACGGGGCCGAGATCGACAGCAAGCCGGAACTGGAAATCCACGCCGACGACGTGAAGTGCAGCCACGGCTGCACCGCGGGCGAGCTGGACGACGACGCGCTGTTCTACCTGCGCGCCCGCGGCATCGACCGCGACACCGCCCAGGGCTTGCTGATCGGCGCGTTCCTGTCGGAATCCCTTGAGGAGATCGCCGAGGAGTCGATCCGCGACGCCTTCCAGGAAATCGTGGCCGGCTGGCTGGAGGAGCAGAAGTAACCATGTCCGATGCCATCCTGAACCAAGCCTACGACGTGCAGCGGGTGCGGGAGGATTTCCCGATCCTCGCCCGCAGCGTCCACGCCAGGAAGGGAAAGCCCGGCAAGCCGCTGGTCTATCTGGACAGCGGGGCATCCGCCCAGAAGCCGCGTCAGGTCATCCAGGCCATGACCCGCTTCCTGGAGGAGGACTATTCCAACATCCACCGCGGCGTTCATTTCCTGTCGCAGACCGCGACCGACCAGTTCGAGGCGGTGCGCACCAAGGTCGCGCGCTTCCTGAACGCGCCCAACGACCGCTGCATCGTCTTCACCCGCAGCTCGACCGAGGCGATCAACCTCGTCGCATCCAGCTATGGCCGCACCTTCCTGAACGAAGGCGACGAGGTCATCCTGTCGATCATGGAGCACCACGCGAACATCGTTCCGTGGCAGCTGCTCCAGGCCGAGAAGAAGATCGTCATCAAGGTCGTGCCCTGCGACGAGGACGGCGTCCTCGACATGGACGCCTACAAGGACCTGCTGTCCGACCGCACGAAGCTGGTGGCGATCACCCACTGCTCCAACGTGCTGGGCACCGTCACCCCGGCCAAGGCCATCGCCAGGCTGGCGCATGAGCGCGGCGTGCCCGTCCTGTTCGACGGCAGCCAGGCGGTGGTGCACGGGACGGTCGACGTGCAGGACATCGACGCCGATTTCTACGTCTTCACCGCGCACAAGCTCTATGGCCCGACCGGCCTCGGCGTGCTGTACGGCAAGTACGACCTGCTGAAGAAGATGCCTCCCTACCAGGGCGGCGGCGACATGATCGAGAGTGTCACCTTCGAAGGCACCACCTTCAAGGCGCCGCCCTCGCGCTTCGAGGCCGGCACGCCACCGATCACCGAGGTCATCGGCCTGGGCGCCGCCATCGACTATGTAGAGGCTCTCGGCCGCGACGCCATCGCCGCGCACGAGCACGACCTGCTGCAATACGCCACCCAGCAGTTGTCACAGATCGACGGCCTGCGCATCGTCGGCACCGCGCCCGGCAAGGGACCGATCATCTCCTTCGCACTGGAGGGCGTGCACCCGCACGATGTCGGCACCATCGTCGATCAGTATGGCGTCGCCGTGCGGGTCGGCCGCCATTGCGCCGAGCCGCTGGCCGAGCGGTTCGGCGTCGGACCGACCGTCCGCGCCTCTTTCGGCCTGTACAACACGCGGGAGGAAGCCGACGCCCTCGTCCAGTCCCTCCAGGCGGTCAAGGAGTTCTTCGGAGCATGATGGACGATCTGCGCGAGCTGTATCAGGAAGTGATCCTGGACCACGGCAAGAATCCCCGCAATTTCCGCCATCCCGACGACGCCAATCGCGAAGCGAAGGGCGAGAACCCGATGTGCGGTGACCGTTTCATGGTCTATCTGACCCTGAAGGACGGGGTGGTGGACGATGTGGCCTTCCAGGGCCGCGGCTGCGCCATCTCCACTGCCAGCGCCTCGATGATGACGGAACTGGTGCGCGGCAAGACGGCGGCAGAGGCGGAAAAGCTGTTCCACGCCTTCCACGAGCTGTGCACCCAGGACGAGCCCGACATCCCCGAGGGTGTCGATGACGAGACCATGGAAAAGCTGATGGTGATGTCCGGTGTGCGCCAGTTCCCGGTGCGGGTGAAGTGCGCGACGCTGGCCTGGCACGCCATGAACGCGGCACTCCACGGCGAGGCTGCGGCCTCCAGCGACCAGTATTGAGGGAAGGGGGATCGAAATGCCCGATGAAGCACTGACGCAGCGCCCGATCGCCCCGAACCCGGCCGAAGCCGAGGCGCAGTTGAAGGCCGACGCGGCGAATGAGGGCTCCGAGTCCAAGGACTTCGCGCCGATGCCCAAGCCGCCCGAGGGTTACGACCCGCGGGAGGAGATCATGGATCGCGTCGTGGCGGCCATCAAGACCTGCTACGACCCCGAAATCCCGGTCGACATCTGGGAACTCGGCCTGATCTACCGTGTGGACATGGATGGCCAGCGCAATGTCGAGATTGATATGACGCTGACCAGCCCCATGTGTCCGGTGGCCGGCGAACTGCCCGAGCAGGTCCGTCAGGCCGTTCTGGGAGTCGAGGACGTCAACGAGGTCAAGATCGAGCTGGTGTGGGAGCCGCCCTGGCACCAGGGCATGATGTCCGAAGAAGCCCGCCTTCAACTGGATATGTTCTGAGCAGTATTTAGGAGACCGTCACCATGGCCCGTTCCCTGCCCAAGGCGCTCACGATCACCGACGCCGCCGCGGATCGCGTCAAGGCGCTGATGTCCAAGGCCAACGACGAAGTCGTCGGCCTGCGCATCGGCGTGAAGGCGCGCGGCTGCTCCGGCCTCAGCTATGACGTTCAGTATGCCAAGGAAAAGCTGAAGTTCGACGAGGTGGTGGAGGACAAGGGCGTCACCGTCCTGATCGACCCGGCCGCCGTCATGTTCCTGATCGGCAGCGAGATGGACTATGTCGACGACAAGTTCCAGACCGGCTTCGTTTTCAAGAATCCGAACGAGAAGGGCCGCTGCGGCTGCGGCGAGAGCTTCCACGTTTGAGGCCCGGCGCACCTCCACCGCTGCTCGCGGCGGTGGAGGAAACATCATTTTAAATGCCGCGTAATTTTGACTCATACCCGCGCTTGCGCTATGGTGATTGTATCGCCACGCAAGGTTGGGGGTGCGAGATGGTGCAGAGCGTTTACAGCAATGCCTGGGCGTCGCTGACAACCAAGACTGGGACCATCGCCGCAACTGGCCAAACCTTCGTCGGCAAAGCCGCACCCTCCTCTCCGCCCGCCGTGTCAGCGGCATCGGGCGGCGACACCGTTTCGGTCAGCAAGCTCGGCAAAGCCCTGACCGGACTGGCGGCGAAGGCTTTCGAGCATCTCGACACCGACAGCAAGAAGCAGTTGGAAGGTCTTGTCGAATCAGGCCGCGTTTCCGCCGACGACGCGGTGAAGGGGCTGCGATCCCTGGCAAAGAGCGCGCTGTTCAATCGGTTTATTGGGGAAGCTCCTGTAACCGCCGAAGAGGCGGAAGCCGGTGCAAAAGGCAAAGCCATCAGCGAGCGGCGCCTTGCCGCAATGAAGGCTGGCCCCCCGCAGGACATGCGGGACGCTATGAGAGATCTGGTCCAGCTGACCGATGCGAAAAACAATGGCACCGTCAGCAAGGAAGATGCCGATGCGAGTTTGGTCGAAATCGGCAAACGCCTGCGGGCTGGCAGCGCGCAAATGGCTCAAGCGGTCAGCCAGGAAGACAGCGAAGAGGAGCATCGACTGCTGAACGTCGTGTTCGGAAGCAAGGCCAATCGCTTCGCTGATGTCGATTTTGGCGAAGACGACCACGAAACCCGTACGACAACCAGCAAGATACAGAGCAAAGACGAACTTGATGCGGAGGAGCGGCTCTTCGCAGCCGGCTTCGACCTCCGCACAAATGCATTGTCCCGCTTCGCCGCCGACTATGACATTCCTGGCCTCGGGAAAAAAGCCATGCCTCCATGGAAATACATGGGTCCCATCAGCAAGTAATGCATCAGCCTCACGACATCGGATTGGCCGGCTTCGGCATCTCCGGCAGCGGAATGAATTCGCCGTCGTCCAGGTCCGGCAGCTTCATGCGCCCGGCCCGCCAGTCGGCCTTGGCCTGTTCGATGCGCTCCTTCGATGAAGACACAAAGTTCCAGTCGATGAAGCGCTGCCCCAGCGGCTCGCCGCCGATCGCCATGACGATCGACTGCGTGGCGGCGGTCAGTTGCGCCGGCTGCCCGGGGGCGAAGACGATCATCCGCCCGGCTTCGACGTGCTGACCCTCGGCCTCCACGCTACCGGCCACCACATAGGCCGCGCGCTCCCACCCGTCTTCCGGCAAGGACACGCGGGCGCCGGGGGCGAGATCCCAGTGGATGTAGAACAGCGGCGAATGAGTCTTCACCCCCGCTTTGGAACCGAAGGCCTCCCCCGCCACCAGCCGGCCGCGCACGCCACCCTCCTCGAATACCGGCAGGTCGCCTGTTCCGTAATGGCTGAAGGCCGGATCGGTCTCCTCGTCCGCTTCGGGCAGGGCGACCCAGGCCTGGATTCCATGCATCCGCCCGCCTTCCATCCGGGCGCGCTCGAAGCGTTCGGAATGGGTGATGCCGCGCCCGGCGGTCATCCAGTTCACCTCGCCCGGCCGGATCGCCTGTTCGGAGCCCACGCTGTCGCGGTGCATGATCTCGCCCTCGAACAGGTAGGTAACGGTCGACAGCCCGATGTGCGGGTGGGGGCGCACGTCGACGTCGCGGGGCAGGCCCGGCTCGAAATCGACCGGCCCCATATGGTCGAAGAAAACGAAGGGGCCGACCATCCGCCGCTGAACGAAGGGCAGAATCCGCCCCACTTCGAATCCGCCGAGGCTCTTTCGCCGCTGCTCGATCACCAGCTCCAGCATGGGTCTTCCTCCCGTCGGTTCAAATGTTTTGGGGTCAGGCGTTCGGATCGCGCGGCACGGTCTGGATCACTTCGAACTCTTCGAACTCCGGCGGCCCGACATACAGCGGCTTGCGCGCGCCGGCGTTGCCATGAGCGTTGCGGAAGGCCTCCGACCGCGTCCAGGCCTGGAAAGCGGCTTCCGAGTCCCACACGGTGTGGGAGGAATAGAGCCGGTACTCTTCGCGGTCCGGCCCGCGCAGCATATGGAATTCGACGAAGCCCGGCACCTTGTGCAGATGGACCTCGCGGTTCAGCCAGACCTCTTCGAATTCCTGCTCGGCCCCGTGGCGGACCTTGAAACGGTTCATCGCGATGAACATGCGCATTCCTTCCCGATTGGTCGACGGGCCTGACCCGGTTCGAGGATAAGGGTGGAAGGCCAGACCGGCAATCGACCTGACGCCGCTCCCCCATATGCCCGATCAGAACCGGGGCCGGGGCAATGGCTCACCGCCGAGCAGTCGACATTTTTCCTTATATTCCAGTAGCTTGCGACGGATTTTCTCTGCCGCTCCCGCAGACCGTCCCCGGCTGGGGTAAAATGCCCTCCCCCTCACCTGCCCCGAAGGCCCCCGCATGCACAGCATCCGCCAAGCCCCGACCTCCCCAGCCGATCCCGGCGGATGAAACATTGAACAGTCGCCACGGAGATGTTTCACGGTGTTTCAAACCTTCGGAACGGCGGGAGGCGGCGGAGCATGGACTGCCGATACCGTTAAGCTCTAATATACGCAAAAGAGGTATAAACACCGCAAACCGGGCGACCGACCAAGCGGCCAGGGGGGACGGAATGACTTCAACAGGTCCGGCGAAGACGGGGGCGCTGCAGGGTCGCACGAAGCCGCCCGGCGCCATCGCGACGCTCATCATCCTCTCCATTCCCTTCCTGCTGGTCCTTCAGGCCGCCCGTCTCCCCGGTTCGATGGAAATCGCGCATTACCTGCCGCTGCATACCTTCTTCGAAACCTTCGCGATCGCCGTCGCCGCCCTGATCTTCGCCATCGGCTGGCATTCCCACACCGCCGAGACTCCGCCGGCCCTGCTGGCCCTGTCCACCGGCTTCCTCGGCGTGGCGCTGCTCGATTTCGGTCATCTGCTGTCCTATGCGGGAATGCCCGACTTCGTAACGCCGTCGGGGCCGGAGAAAGCCATCGCCTTCTGGCTCGGCGCCCGGCTGATGGCGGCGATCGCCCTGCTGATGGCGGCGACCCTGCCCTGGCGCCCGGGATCGGCGGCGCTGCGCTATCCGCTGATCGTCGGGGTGCTGCTGGCCACCGCCGCGCTGTTCTTCGCCATCCTGTGGTACCCGGACCTGCTGCCGCGCACCTATCTGCCCGGCCAGGGGCTGACGCCGCTGAAGGTGGCGGCCGAATATGCGCTGGTTCTTCTCTATGCCGGCGCCGCCCTGATTTTCCACCGCCGCCGGCGCGCGGCGCAGACTCTGGACGTCTATCGCCTTGTCATCGCCGCCGTCGCCATCGCGATCAGCGAGATGTGCTTCACGCTCTATCTCAGCGTCTACGACCTCGCCAATGTGGCCGGGCACATCTACAAGGTCATCGGCTATTGGTATCTGTACCGGGCCGTGTTCGTCACCGCCGTGCACCATCCCTATGACGCCCTGCACAGTTCCCAGCGCGACCTGTGGCGGGAGAAGGAGCGGGCGCGCGTCACGCTGCTGTCGATCGGCGACGGGCTGATCGCCACCGACACCGCCGGCCGCGTTGCCCTGATGAACCCGGTGGCGGAACGCCTGACAGGCTGGACGGTGGCCGAAGCGGTCGGCCGACCGGTCGCCGAGGTGTTCGATATCGAGAATGCCGAGACGGGACAACGGGTGCCGGTGCCGGTCCAGCAGGTGCTGGAGAACGGCCAGATGGTCGGCCTGGCCAACCACACGGTGCTGGTGGCGCGCGACGGCAGCCGCAGCCACATCGCCGACATGGCGTCCCCCATCCGCGACCACGACGGCGCGCTGCACGGCGTCGTCATGGTCTTCCAGGACGTGACCGAGACCTATGCCAGCCGCGAGGCGTTGAAGGACAGCCTGTCGCTGAACACCGGCATCCTGGAGAGCGCGGCCTGCGGCATCATCGCCACCACGCTTGACGGCGTCGTCCGCGTCTTCAACCGCGAGGCGGAGCGGATCTTCGGTTATCCGTCGGAGGAGATCGTCGGCACAACCGACCTGCCGCGCCTGTACGACCAGGACGAACTGCGCGCCCATGCCGACATCCTTTCCGCGGAACTGGGCCGGCCGGTGCGGGCGGGTTTCGATGCGCTGGTCGCCCGCACCCGTGATCGCGGCCAGCCCGAACCCGGCGAATGGACCGGACTGCGCAGGGATGGCGCGCGCATTTCCGTTTCCACCCTGACCAGCATGCTGCGCGACAGCGGCGGCTCGGTGCGCGGCTACCTGACCGTGGTGATGGACGTCACCGAACGGAAGCGGACGGAGCGGCAGATCGAAAAGCTCGCCTACTACGACCCGCTGACCGACCTGCCGAACCGCCGCCTGCTGCTGGAGTATCTCGACGGTCATCTGCGGGCTGCGCGCCAGACCGGCCGCTATGGCGCGCTGATGTTCCTCGACCTCGACGATTTCAAGGGACTGAACGACGCCCGCGGCCACATCGTCGGCGACATGCTGCTGCGCGAACTGGCGGCGCGGCTGAACGCCACCCTGCGCAAGGGCGATCTGGTCAGCCGGCTGAGCGGCGACGAGTTCGTCATCCTTCTGCCCGACCTGGGTGCGACGGCGGACGAGGGGGCGGAGATCGCCCGGCGGGTGGCGGAAAAGCTGCGGTTGGCGGTCGCCCAGCCCTTCCAGCTCGACCGTTGCGAACACAGCATCTTCGCCAGCATCGGCCTGACCGTCTTCCCCAAGTCGCCGGACGAATCGGTGGAGGACCTGCTGAAACAGGCGGACACCGCCATGTATGCCGCCAAGGACGGCGGACGGAACACCATCCGCGACTATGACCCCACCATGCTGGTGGACGCCCAGGCGCGTCTGCTGTTGCAGCAGGATTTGCGCAAGGCGGTCGATGCCGGGGAATTCACCCTGTTCCTGCAGCCGCAGACCCGGGCTGACGGCACGCTGGTGGCGGCGGAGGCGCTGATCCGCTGGCAGCATCCGCAGCGCGGCTTCGTCGCCCCCGGCGCCTTCATTGCGGTGGCGGAGGAGTCCGGTCTGATCCTGCCGCTGGGCGACTGGATCCTGCTGGAGGCCTGTCATGTGCTGCGCCGTCTGGCCGATGCCGGCAGCGACTGCCACCTGTCGGTCAACATCAGCCCGCGCCAGTTCCGTCAGCAGACCTTCTGCGCGGGCGTCATCGCCGCCCTGCGCGCCACCCGCACCGACCCGCGCCGTCTGACGCTGGAGATCACCGAGGGCATCGCCGTCAGCGACTGCGCCGACACCGTCGCCAAGATGTCGGAACTGGCGGCCTTCGGGATTGCCTTCTCACTGGACGATTTCGGCACCGGCTTCTCGTCGCTGTCCTACCTGAAACAGTTGCCGGTGGGGGAAATCAAGATCGACCGCTCCTTCGTCCAGGATGTCAACCACAACAGCCACAATGCCGTGCTGGTGGAGACGATGCTGTCGATTGCCAGCCGGCTCGGCCTGAAGGCGGTGGCGGAGGGGGTGGAGACGGCAGCCGAACGGGACTTCCTGGAAGACCGCGGTTGCACGATCTTCCAGGGTTATTATTTCGATCGGCCGATGCCTGTCGAAGACTTCATCCGCAAATACGTGACGAAGTCGGAACTCACAGTCATGGAAGAGCCGGCCCATGCCTGAGGCCGGGCCGGCTCTGGAACCCTGTTACTTCTGGGCAATCATCTTGGGCTGGCCGTTGCTCCAGACATACATGACGTAGTTCGGCTTGGTGATGTCACCCTTCTTGTCGAACTCCACCGGGCCGACAACAGTGTCGAAGCTGTTGGCGTGCAGGGCCTTCGCCAACTTCCCGCTGTCGGTGCCGCCGGACTTCTGCAGGCCCTCGGCAATGACCTGGACCGCGGCGTAGCTGTAGAAGGCGAAGTTGCCCGGCTCCGGCAGGCCGGCCTTCTTGAAGGAGGCGATCAGTTCCTGCGCCTTGGGATCGCTGGCCGCCGACGCGCTGTCGGTGTAGAGCGTGCCCTCGCCGGCCGGACCGGTGATCGACCAGTATTCCTGGTTGTTCAGGCCGTCACCGGCGATGAACTGCGGCTTCAGCCCCTGCTCCTGCGCCTGACGGACGATCAGACCCAGTTCCGGATGGTAACCGCCGTAATAGACGGCATCGATGTTCTTGTCCTTCAGGCTGGTGATCAGCGCCGAGAAGTCCTTCTCGCCGGCCGTCACCGACCCGCGATAGGCGACCTTGCCACCCGCCTTCTCCAGCGTCTGCACCACGACGTCGGCCAGCCCCTTGCCATAGGCCTGCTTGTCGTCCAGCACGGCGATGTTCTTGCCCTTGAAGTGCTCAGCCAGATAATTGCCGGCAACCACGCCCTGCTGGTCGTCACGGCCGCAGACGCGGAAGATGTTCGGATGGCCCTTGGCGGTCAGCAGCGGGTTGGTGGCGGTCGGGGTGACCATCACCACGCCTTCCTCCTGGTAGACGTCGGCCGCCGGGATGCTGGCGCCGGAGCAGAGATGGCCGACCACGGCGGTAACCTGATCGCGCACGAACTGGTTGGCGACGGCCACCGCCTGCCGCGGGTCGCAGGCGTCGTCGCCCACCTTCAGCACCAGCTTCTGGCCCAGCACGCCGCCCTTGGCGTTGATGTCCGCGACCGCCTGCTTGGCGCCATACACCGACTGCTCACCCAGTGCCGCCACCGGCCCCGTGGTCGCCGTGCCGAGTCCGATCACGATGTCGGCCTGCGCCGTGCCGAAGCCGGCCAGCAGCGCCGTCGCGCTGACGAAGGAAAGGACGGTGAGACGCATGGTTGGTTCTCCCAGGATTGCTGTTTTGTACGGGACCATATCCGCCGGTCCCGGCATGTTTCCTTTTCTGACCGATACGACAGGAATTTGAAAGCGCGATCATGGGTTTCGCAGCGCTTCGAAGGGAGCCGCGACCGTTCGTCGCCGTTATGAGTGTCCCACTATTTGGTATCATGCAAAATTATTTGACACACTTTGGCGCATGCGCCAGCATCGGGGAAATCAATGGTGGTCAAACAAACCATGGGCGCGGAGATGGGAGCGACAGAGCAGGAGGCTGATGCCGGAAGGACCCAGGGCACCGGAACACAGACCTTGCTGCGCGGACTTGCGCTTCTGGAATGCGTGGCGGACAACATCGGCGACGTGAAGGGCATCGCAGCACGGCTCGGCACCCCGCGCAGCACCACCAACCGCATGCTCACCAGTCTGGTGGCGGAGGGCTATCTCCACCACATCCCCTACAAGGGCTACCTGCTGGGACCCAAGCTCATCCAACTCGGCATGAAGGCGCTGGAACAGCGCCCGCTGGTCGCCATCGCCCGCCCGCATATCGAGGCGCTGGCCCAGGCAACCGGCGACACCGTCCACCTCGGCGTCGAGGAGAATGGCGAGGTGTTCTACCTCGACAAGATCCCCGGCACCCGCGGGCTGGAAATGCGGTCGCGCACCGGACAGCGTATGCCGCTCGCCTCCACCGGACTGGGCAAGGCGCTGATGCTTGGGATGCCGCCGGCGCGCTGGCGGGTGCTCCATGCGATGACCTGTCCGGCAGAGTCGCCCGCCGGCCGCCCGCGTCCGGCGGACCTGCCGGTGTTCGAGGAACAACTGAACCGCTACGTCGCCCAGGGATGGGCGATGGATTTGGAAGAGAACGAACTCGGCATCCGCTGCGTCGCCGCACCGGTGCGCGACGGCCGGAATCTGGTGGTGGCGGCGGTCAGCGTCGCCAGCGCCGTCCCCTACATGCCTGACGACCGCATGGCGACGCTGGGCCCGCTGGTCCGCGCGACGGCGGAGGCAATTTCCAAGGATCTGGGATGGACCTCACCGTAACCTCCTCTGCCGGAACCACCTCCGACCGTCCCGCGCTGATCGCGCTGGATTGGGGCACGTCGAGCCTGCGCGGCTTCCTGCTGGACGGCTCCGCCCGCATTCTGGCCGAGCGGTCGAACGGACACGGCATTCAGAACCTACCGCAGCCCGGCGCCGCGGGTTTCGATGCGGCATTGACCCTTCTGTGCGGCGACTGGCTGGACACCCACCCCACCCTGCCGGTGGTGGCCGGCGGCATGGTCGGCAGCGCCCAGGGCTGGGTCGAGGCGCCCTATGTCACCACGCCGGCCGACGCAACGACGCTGGCCGACCAGGCGGCACGGGTCGAGACGGCGGCCGACCGCCAGATCCTGATTGCGCCGGGCGTCCTGCATGATCCCGGCACCGCGATTCCCGACGTGATGCGGGGCGAGGAAATCCAGATCGCCGGAGCGCTGGCCGAGAATGCCGGTTGGGCGCGCAACGCCTGCGTCGCCATGCCCGGCACCCACTCCAAATGGGTCCAGGTCGCCGACGGCCGCATCGCCGGCTTCTCCACCTACATGACGGGTGAACTGTTCGCGGTCCTGAAGACGCACTCCCTGCTCGGCCGCCTGATGCCGGCCGGGGTCGACGCGACGCCGGAGGATGAGGAGGCGGCCTTCACCATCGGCATCCGGGCGGCGCAATCGGCCGGGCCGGGCGACCTGCCGCACCAGCTGTTCGCCACCCGCACGCTGGGGCTGACCAAGCGCCTGCCGCCGGAAGCGCTGGCGCATTATCTGTCGGGCCTGCTGATCGGGCACGAGCTGCGGTCCGGACTGGCGCTTCTGGCAGAGATGCCGGCCGGCACGCCGCTGCTGCTGATCGGCGATCCGGCGCTTTGCCGCCGCTACAACCGCGGCCTCGCCGCCTTCGGCACCACGCCTGCCGCGCAGCTTGGCAATACCGCCCCCCGCGGCCTGTTCCAGTTCGCCGCGGCGGCCGGACTGCTGTCCTCCGCATCTGCCACGCCCTCCAGCATCAAGAGCGCACCATGACAGAGCTTTCGCTTTCCGCCCGCGTCGACGCCGCCTTCGCCGCCCTGCCGCTGGTCGCGATCCTGCGCGGCCTCACTCCGGCGGAGGCTGTGCCTGCGGCCAATGCGCTCTATGACGCCGGCTTCCGGCTGATCGAGGTGCCGCTGAACTCGCCCGATCCGTTCGACAGCATCGAGGCCATCCGTCGCGCCCTGCCGCGGGACGCGCTGGTTGGCGCCGGGACGGTCCTGGCGCTGGATCAGGTCGACAGGCTGGCCGCCATCGGCGCCGATCTGGTGGTGATGCCGCATGCGGACACCGCGATCATCCGCGCCGCCAAGTCGCGGTCGATGATCTGTGTTCCCGGCGTCGCCACCGCGACGGAGGCCTTTGCGGCGCTCGCCGCCGGCGCCGATGCGCTGAAGCTGTTCCCGGCGGAGCAGATCACCCCGCCGGTGGTGAAGGCTCTGCGCGCGGTGGTTCCGCACAGCGTGCGGCTGCTCCCCGTCGGCGGAATCACGCCCGATACCATGCAGCCTTACCGGGTTGCGGGTGCCGCCGGCTTCGGTCTTGGCTCCGCCCTCTACAGCCCGGGCTTGCCGGTTGCCGACTTGGCCGCCCGTGCGGCCCGCTTCGCCCAGGCTTGGGCGGAAGGGACCGCCGTCCGCTGAATTCACCTTCCATTTTCATCACCCAACGACCGGCGCACACGCCGGCGCACCTTAGAGGGAATCCCATGAAGGTTACCAATCGCCTTTCCCGCCGTGCACTGACGGTCGGCCTGTCCGCGGGCGTGCTGATCGCCGGAGCCGCGACCCTGCCCGGTGCGGCCTTTGCCGCCGACTATCCGACCAAGCCGATCGAGTTGATCGTCCCCTACGCCGCCGGCGGCGGCACCGACCTCGTCGCCCGCGCCTTCGCCGACGCGGCGAAGAAGCAACTGCCGCAGTCGATGGGCGTGGTCAACAAGACCGGCGGCGGCGGCGCCGTCGGCCTGACCGAGATCATGGCCGCCCGTCCCGACGGCTACAAGATCGGCATGGGCACGGTGGAGATCACCCTGCTGCCGCATATGGGTGTCGCCCGCTTCACCGTGGACGACTTCACGCCCATCGCCCGCCTGAATGCGGAGCCGAGCGCCATCACGGTCAAGGCCGACGCGCCCTGGAAGACGATCGAGGAGTTCCTGGACTACGCCAAGGCCAATCCCGGCAAGGTGCGCATCGGCAACTCCGGCACCGGCGCCATCTGGCACCTTGCTGCCGAAGCGATGCAGGAAAAGACCGGCACGACCTTCAACCATGTCCCCTTCGACGGCGCCAACCCGGCCGTCACCTCGCTGCTGGGCGGCCATATCGAGGCGGTTTCGGTCAGCCCGGCTGAGGTGTCGAGCCAGCTCGCCGCCGGCCAGCTCCGCATGTTGGCCGTCATGGCTGACCAGCGCCAGAAAGCCTTCCCCGACGTGCCCACGCTGAAGGAGAAGGGCATCGACCTGTCCGTCGCCACCTGGCGCGGCATCGTCGTGCCGAAGAAGACCCCGGCCGCGGTGGTCGAAACCCTGCGCACCGCCAGCAAGGCCGCGGCGGAGGACCAGGGCTTCCGTGACCAGCTGGCCAAGATGAACCTGACCTGGGCCTATGCCGACGGTCCGGAGTTCGGTCAGGTCATGCAGAAGGACAACGCCTTCTTCAAGGGCCTGATGACCAAGCTGGGCATGGCGAAGTAACGCCTGACCGACGCAGCCCCCGGCGGTTCGCCGCCGGGATTTCTTCATCGGTTGAGGAGACCGGACCATGAGCAACCCGCCCGCCGGGAGCGACCGCCCCGGCTCCAGCGACGATTCCGGCATCGCCATGCCGCTGACGACCAAGATCGCCAACCTGGTGATCTCCGTCGTTCTGATCGCGGTCGCCGCATCGGCCATCGCCGCGACATCCGATTTTCCGAAGAGCATGCTCGCCGCCGATGTCGGCGCCGCGCGCTTCCCCATCATCCATGCCGGCGCGCTGATCCTGCTGTGCCTGATCCTGATCGCCAACACGCTGCGTACACCCACCGCCCCCGCCGCCAATGGGCAGGGGCCGGTCGGCATTGCCGGCTATGCCGGCGTCGCGCTGGGGATGCTGGCGACCGGCGCCTGCATCGCCGCCATGGAGCAGGTCGGCTATGGTCCGGCCACCGCCATCTACATGGCGGTCATCATGGCGTTGATGGGACAACGCAGCCCGGTGTGGAATCCGGTGCTGGCGGTCGGCGTGACCGCGCTGGTCTACGGCGTTTTCCATTACCTGCTGCAGGTGCCGCTGCCGGTTGGGAGCCTGTTCGAATGACCAGCCGCCCCCTTCCCGTTACCACCCCTTGCCCGGTGGGAGACAGCCGCCATGCATGAACTCAATCTTCTGATGGGCGGCTTCGCCACGCTGGCGTCGAACCCGCTGGCGCTGCTTCTGGCACTGGTCGGCGTAGCGCTGGGCATCGTCATCGGCGCCCTTCCCGGCCTGACCGCGACCATGGGCGTCGCCATCCTGCTGCCCTTCACCTTCGGCATGGACCCGGTGTCCGGCCTGCTGATGATTTCCGGCGTCTTCTTCGGCGGCGTCTATGGCGGGTCGGTGACGGCGATCCTGCTGCGCATTCCCGGCACCCCGGCCGCCGCCGCCACGGCGATGGATGGCTTCGAGCTGACAAGAAAGGGCATGGCCGGCGTGGCGCTCGGCACGGCGACGCTGTCCTCCTTCCTGGGTGGCACCGCCAGCATCATCGTGCTGATCTTCATGGCCCCGATCCTGGCCGGCTTCGCCCTTGAGTTCAGCGCGCCGGAGAGCTTCGCGCTGGCCGTCTTCGGATTGAGCATCATCGCCAGCATCTCCGGCCGCTCGGTCATCAAGGGCCTGATCGCCGGCTTCCTCGGGCTGCTGATCGCCACGGTCGGCATGGACCCGATGGACGGCTTTCCCCGCTACACCGGCGGCTATACAGAGCTGTTCAACGTCCCCTTCATCCCGGTGATGATCGGCCTGTTCGCCGCGGCCGAAGCCTTCAAGACGCTGGAGGACCCGAAGGTCCGCCTGGGCATGGCGGCGGCGCTGGGCCGCATCCTGCCGGATTGGCCGACCTATCGCCGCATGCTGGGCACGGTGGCACGCTCCTCCGGCCTCGGCATCGTGATCGGCATCATTCCGGGTGCCGGCGCCGACATTGCCGCCTATGTCGCCTACAACGAGGCCAAGCGGTTCAGCCGGACGCCGGAGAATTACGGCAAGGGTGAACTGGCCGGTGTCGCCGCGTGCGAAGCCGGCGCCAACGGCTGCACCGGCGGCGCGCTGCTGACCATGCTGACGCTGGGCATTCCGGGTGACGCGGTGACGGCGGTGATGCTGGGCGCGCTGACGCTGCAGGGGCTGCAGCCGGGGCCGCTGCTGCTGAAGGAGCATGCGGATCTGGTCTTCACCCTGTTCGCCGGCATGCTGTTCTGCTACGTCGCCATGCTGGTGATCGGGCTGGGCTCCCTGCGCTTCATGGGCCGGGTCCTGCAAATGCCGAAGTCGGTGCTGACGCCGGTGATCCTGGTCCTGTGCATCGTCGGCACCTACGCCATCAACAACAGCCTGTTCGACATCTGGATCATGCTGGCGGCAGGTGTCGCCGGATACTTCATGCAGAAGTGGGACTTCCCGGCCTCCCCGGTGGTGCTGGCGCTGATCATGGGGCCGATGGCGGAGGCCAATTTCCGCCGGGCGCTGTCGCTGTCGGGCGGAAGCTACGACTTCCTCTACACCCGGCCGATCACTGTGGTCCTGCTGACCGTCGCCATCCTGACCCTGCTGCTGCCGCTGGTGAAGCGCTGGCGCGCTCACCGGACGGAGAGCCGGCGGGCCGGCACCGCTGGTCCCCTGAACCAAACCAGATGATTCAAGCCTGACGAAGGAAACCTGTCCATGTTCGACGATCTGAAGGGCCGCCGCGTCCTCATCACCGGCTCGACCCAGGGGATCGGGCTGGCCGCGGCTCAGGCTTTCGCCCGCTGCGGCGCCAAGGTCGGCATCAACGGCCGCAAGGCGCCGGCCAATCTCGACTCCACCCTGGCCGCGATGGAGCAGGCGGGCGGCGAAGCTGCCTTCTTCGCCGGCGACCTGAGCGACAGCGCTGCCTGCAAGGCGGTGGTGGACGCCTTCGTCGAACGGTTCGGCGGTATCGACGTGCTGATCAACAATGCCGGCGGGCTGGTCAGCCGCAAGCCGCTGGAGGAGATCGACGACGAGTTCTTCGACGCGGTGACCGACCTGAACGCCCGCTCCGCCCTGATGACCACCAAGCATGCCCTGCCGCATCTGCGGCAGTCGGCCAAGGACAGCGGGCAAACGTCCTCGGTGATCCTGGTGGGATCGGTCGCTGGATATACCGGCGGCGGGCCGGGCGCCGGGCTGTATGGGGCGGCCAAGGCGTGGCTGCATAACATCCAGAAGAATTGGGTCGCCTTCCACACCAAGGAGGGTATCCGGTTCAACACCGTGTCGCCGGGTACCTTCGATACCGCCTTCCATGCCGACAAGGACGAGGCGGCAAAAGCCCGCGTGTCGACCGGCATTCCAATGGGCCGCTTCGGCAAGCCGGAGGAATGCGCGCCGACCTTCCTGTTCTTCGCCTCCCACGCCTGCTCCGGATACATCACCGGGCAGGTGCTGGATGTGAATGGCGGCCAATTCATGCCGTAAAGAGGCTGGACCGGCAGGGGATCGCAGGACAAGCGCCGCTCCATGCTGTTGTCGTAAGACACGGGCAGGAGAGGAACGACCATGGCCAGGCAGATCCCCTTGTCGGAGGACAGCAGCGCGATCGATCCGGCACTCGACGCGCTGCGCAACGACCATACGCACGAGATTGCGCCCGACCTCGCCTATCGGCGGCTCGGCATCGTCAATGTGGTGTTCTGGGGTCCGCCGCGAGCCGGCGACCGCGAATGGGTGCTGATCGACACCGGACTGATCGGCACCAAGGGCTTCATCCGCAGCGCGGCGGCGGAGCGGTTCGGCCGCGATTCACGGCCGGCCGCCATCGTCATGACCCACGGCCATTTCGACCATGTCGGGGCGCTGGAGGATCTGGCGGAAGAGTGGGATACCCCGGTGTACGCCCACCCGCTGGAGCACCCCTATCTGAACGGGCAGGCCGCCTACCCGCCCGGTGATCCGTCGGTCGGCGGCGGCGCGATGGCGGCATTGGCGCGCTTCTATCCGCGCAAGCCGGTGGACGTCAGTTCCCGCTTGCGAGCCCTGCCCGAGGATGGATCGGTTCCGGTGATGCCCGGCTGGCGCTGGGTTCACACACCGGGGCACAGCGTCGGCCATGTCTCCTTCTGGCGGGAGCAAGACCGCTCGATGATCGTCGGCGACGCCTTCGTCACCACGGGGCAGGAGTCGGCCTATGCAGTGGCGGTTCAGCGGGCGGAAATGCACGGACCGCCCATGTACTTCACCGTCGAATGGGACAAGGCCAAGGATTCAGTCGCCCGGCTGGCGGCCCTGGAACCGGAACTGGTCATCACCGGCCATGGCGAACCAATGCACGGAGCCGAGATGCGAACCGCGCTGCACCGGCTGGCCGACGAGTTCGACGGTATCGCCATCCCACGCCGGGGGATCTATCTGGAAAAGCCGGCACGGGCGGAGGATGGAACCGCCTATTGCGGGCCAGAGGAATAGTGAAACACAGTCATAAGGGCGATGTCGACGTTGGTGAGCGTCACGCTGCGCGGGGATGGACGTCGCGTTCGATCTCCGCGCCATGCTCGCTGGCGGCAACCGACAGGTCATAGTCGGACTGCAGGTTCAGCCAGAATTGTGGCGTGGTGCCGAAGTAACGGGCAAGGCGTAAGGCGGTGTCGGCACTGATGCCCCGACGTTCGTTGACGATCTCGCCAATCCGGGTGGCGGGAACACGCAGAGCAATGGACAGCGCATTGGCCGTCAGCCCCAGCGGCTCCATGAATTCCTCCCGCAGGACTTCGCCGGGATGTGTTTTGACGCGCATCGTCTGATCCCCCCTCCTAATGGTAATCAACGATCTCCACCTCGTAGACGCCGTCCTCGCGCCAGACGAAGCAGACACGCCATTGGTCGTTGATGCGGATGCTATGCTGCCCAGCTCGATCTCCTCTGAGCGCTTCCAGTCGGTTCCCCGGTGGCGAACGCAAATCCTCCAACACTGCCGCAGCGTTCAGCATGTCCAGTCTCCGAACAGCGACTTTGGAGATGGCACCGAACTGACGGACGGCTTCGCCGTCATACAGCGCCTTGGTTCGCCGATCACGGAAACTGCGTATCATTCAAACACCATATAACGGAAAACGTTAAACGTCAAGCATTTCCTCGGAAGAGGGAATGGCAACAAAAAAACCCCCGCCGGATCGCTCCGACGGGGGTTTTCGTTAGCGACCGCTGTGTCCGGCTATCAGGCCGGGACGGCGACCTTGTCCGCGACTTCCTGGAAGGCCGGGATCTGGTCGAAGTTCATGTAGCGGTAGATGTCGGCGGCGGCCTGGTTCACCACGCCGACCTGGGCCAGATACTCCTCGGTGGTCGGGATCTTGCCCAGCAGCGCCGCGACGGCGGCCAGTTCGGCCGACGACAGGTAGACGCGGGTGTCAATACCCAGACGGTTCGGGAAGTTGCGGGTCGAGGTCGAGATGGCGGTCGAACCCTTGCGGACCTGCGCCTGGTTGCCCATGCACAGCGAGCAGCCCGGCATCTCCATGCGGGCGCCGGCCTTGCCGAGGGTGGCGTAATAGCCTTCCTCGGTCAGCATCATCGCGTCCATCTTCGTCGGCGGGGCGATCCACAGGCGGGTCGGGATGTCCGACTTGCCGTTCAGGATCTTACCGGCGGCGCGGAAGTGGCCGATGTTGGTCATGCAGGAACCGATGAACACCTCGTCGATCTTGTCGCCGGCGACCTCGGACAGCGTCTTCACGTCGTCCGGATCGTTCGGGCAGGCCAGGATCGGCTCCTTGATGTCGGCCAGATCGATCTCGATCACCGCGGCATACTCAGCGTCGGCATCGGGCTTCAGCAGCTGCGGATCGGCGATCCAAGCCTCCATCGCCTTGATGCGGCGCTCCAGGGTGCGCGCATCGGCGTACCCGTTGGCGATCATCCACTTCATCAGCGTGATGTTGGAGGTCATGTACTCGATGATCGGCTCTTTGCTGAGCTGCACGGTGCAGCCCGCCGCCGACCGCTCGGCCGAAGCATCGGACAGCTCGAATGCCTGCTCGACCTTCAGATCCGGCAGACCCTCGATCTCCAGGATGCGGCCGGAGAAGATGTTCTTCTTGCCCTTCTTCTCGACCGTCAGCAGACCGGCCTTGATCGCGTAGAGCGGGATGGCGTTGACGAGGTCACGCAGGGTGACGCCCGGCTGCATCGTGCCCTTGAAGCGGACCAGGACCGATTCCGGCATGTCCAGCGGCATGACGCCGGTGGCAGCGGCGAAGGCGACCAGACCGGAGCCGGCCGGGAAGCTGATGCCGATCGGGAAGCGGGTGTGGCTGTCGCCGCCGGTGCCGACGGTGTCCGGCAGCAGCAGGCGGTTCAGCCAGGAGTGGATGACGCCGTCGCCCGGACGCAGCGCGACGCCGCCGCGGGTGGAGATGAAGTCCGGCAGCTCATGGTGCATCTTCACGTCCACCAGCTTCGGATAAGCGGCGGTGTGGCAGAAGGACTGCATCACGAGGTCGGCCGAGAAGCCCAGGCAGGCCAGGTCCTTCAGCTCGTCGCGGGTCATCGGGCCGGTGGTGTCCTGCGACCCGACCGTGGTCATCTTCGGTTCGCAATAGGTGCCCGGACGGACGCCCTTGCCTTCGGCCAAGCCACAGGCGCGGCCGACCATCTTCTGGGCCAGCGTGAAGCCCTTGCCGGTGTCGGCCGGGGCGGCGGACTGGCGGAACAGGGTCGAGGGAGCCAGACCCAGCGCCTCGCGGGCGCGGGCGGTCAGGCCGCGGCCGATGATCAGCGGGATGCGGCCGCCGGCACGCACCTCGTCGAAGATCACCTCGGACTTCACGGTGAACTCGGCGATGACCTCGCCGTTCTTCAGGGCCTTGCCTTCATAGGGGCGCAGCTCGATGACGTCGCCCATCTCCATCTTGTTGACGTCCAACTCGATGGGCAGGGCGCCGGCGTCTTCCATCGTGTTGTAGAAGATCGGGGCGATCTTGGTGCCGAGGCAGACGCCGCCGAAACGCTTGTTCGGGACGAACGGGATGTCCTCGCCGGTAAACCACAGCACCGAGTTGGTGGCGGACTTGCGCGAGGAGCCGGTGCCGACCACGTCGCCGACATAGGCGATCAGGTTGCCCTTCTGCTTCAGCGCTTCCAGCTGCTTGGTCGGGCCGCGCTGGCCCGGCTCGTCGGCCTCGATGCCCGGACGCGGGTTCTTCAGCATGGCGAGCGCGTGCAGCGGGATGTCCGGACGGCTCCAGGCATCCGGGGCCGGCGACAGGTCGTCGGTGTTGGTCTCGCCCGACACCTTGAAGACGGTCAGCGTCATCGACGCCGGGACTTCCGGACGCGAGGTGAACCACTCGGCATCGGCCCAGGACTGCAGCACCGCCTTGGCGTTGGCGTTGCCCTTGTCGGCCAGTTCCTTGACGTCATGGAAGAAGTCGAAGACCAGCAGGGTCTTCTTCAGGCCTTCCGCGGCGGCGGCGCCGCATTCGGCGTCCGACAGCAGGTCGATCAGCGGCTGGACGTTGAAGCCGCCGAGCATGGTGCCCAGCAGTTCGGTGGCCTTGACCTTGGAGATCAGCGGCGAGCTGTCGTTGCCCTTGGCGACGGCGGCCAGGAAGCCGGCCTTGACGCGGGCGGCGTCATCGACGCCGGCCGGAACGCGGTGGGTGATGAGGTCGAGGAGGAAGGCCTCCTCGCCCGCCGGCGGGGCCTTCAGCAGGTCGATCAGCTCCGACGTCTGCTTCGCGGTCAGGGGCAGAGCCGGGATTCCGAGGGCGGCGCGTTCGGCCGCGTGCTGGCGATAGGCTTCGAGCACGGCAGGGTTCCTCATAAATGAAAGGCCGGCCCTTGGATGGGAACCGTGAGACGGCCCGCTTGAACTCAGGTCGGGTTTATATGCCCGCTTAAATGAAAGTGCAAGGGGGCGCCCCGCTTACGTGAAGCGGGCAGGATGAAGCAGCCATTCTTTTTGCACTGGTATTACCGGCGCTTGGTATGACCACTTTGCCAACCCCGCTTTACTTCAGCGCTGTGGCCTGCTCCGGCGTCAGCAGGACGATGCCGTCCTCGTCAGCGAACAGGATGTCGCCGGGACGGACCGCCGCACCGGGCAGTTCCACCGCCACGTCGACCAGCCCCTGGTCGCGGCGGGTGGAGGCGCGCGGGATCGACGCCAGCGCCTTGATGCCGAGCGGCAGGGTCGCCAGTTCCGCCACGTCGCGGACGCAGCCCCAGATCACCACGCCGGCCCAGCCGTTCTTGACGGCGGACGCGGCGATCATATCGCCCATCAGGGCGCAGCGCAGGCTGCCGGCGCCGTCAACCACCAGGACGCGGCCGGCGCCGGGGGTGGCCAGCAGTTCCTTGACGCGGGAATTGTCCTCCAGGCACTTCACGGTGACGACCTCGCCGGTGAAGCGGGTGACGGCGCCGAAGTCGCGGAAGCCCGGCAGGACGTAGCGGGCATCGTCCTTGAAACGGTCGAACAGGTCGCAGGTCGGGGTGAAGGCGGTGGTGATCTGATCTGTGCTCATGGCGATTGGGGCTCCGCAGCGTGAACGGTGCAGGGACTTTCTCCCGTCACCTCTTGCGCCAAAGGCGGGCGGGAGGCAAGGGCGGCGCGGCGCGACGACGGCAGGTCGGCGAACATGACGCAGGAGGCCTGCCGAACGTGCAGTCGACGCCGCAGCGACCCGCGCCCATATTTCCGGAAAGACGAGAAGAACCCGTGGTGTCCTCCATGACCATGCCGAAGATTGCCGCCGCCGGCGCGGCCGGTGCGCTGACCCTTCTGGTCTCGGCCTGCGCCTCCGTCATCTCGCCCCCGCCGGTGGCGCAGCCCGACCCGGCGGTGCTGAGCGCGCTGGAGCGCTACTCCGCGGGCGAGTGCAACCCGCAGACCGCGGCGGTGCTGACGGGGATGCATGTTCCGGCCGGTGATATCCGCGGCCTGAGCTACGGCCTCTACCGCGACGAGTTCCGCGACGCAATCGTCCGCTGGGACGCCTGGGTCTATCTGAAGGACCAGCCCGGCTCCCTGGTTGTCACGCTGGACGAGGATTGCCGGCCGATCCAAGTCTATGCCCGCGGCGGGGCGACGCTGCCGGGAAGCCGCTGAACCCGCCGCCCGATTGGGTAGAGGGCCGGGCGGATGGAACAGCGTGGAACAGGATCCCGGCAGTCGTTCCATGTCGCAGCGACCTGTCCTTCCGAAAGGAAGGGTGTCCGGTGGATGGAACATGGTGAAACATGATGCCTGATGCTGTTCCATCTGACCGGCCTCCGCATGCGGATGAGAAGGCCGGATTTTATAGGATTTCGCTCCTTTTTGGCGCGTTTGTTGAAAAGGACGCGGCCTGCGGCCCGTCCATGCGAACCTCTGACCTGTCTTAACTATCGCCGGCCCGCGCCGACACGGTCTCCGACACATGAGCGTCAACGGCGCGGTCGTGGCGCTTCAGCCGTTCCTGCAACGTGTCGCCCATGCGCAACGCCACGGCGATCGACAGGATGTCGCCCAGGACCAGATGGGCGATGCGGACGGTCATCGGCGAATGGATGTCGAAATCGTCGGCGATGTCGGCGACGAGGCTGACCGTCGCCATCTCCGCCAGCGGCGAGCCGGAGCGGGTCAGCGCCACCACGTCGGCGCCGGCCTTGCGGGCGTTCCGCACGGCATCGAGGATGTCACGGGTGCGGCCGGTGCTGGACACCGCGACCACCGCGTCACCCTTCGCCAGAGTCAGGGCGGAGGCGAAATAAACGTGGGAGTCGGTGTAGGCGACCGTCGGCATGCCCAGCCGGAAGAACTTGCGCTGGATATCCTCCGCCACCGTGCCGGAATTGCCGGAACCGTAGAATTCGATCCGCCGGGCGGAGGCCAGAACGTCGGCGGCGCGGTCCACCGCGTCGGCCGGCAGATTGTTGCGCACCTGCATCAGCGTGGCGATGGTGCGGTCGAACAGCTTGCCGGCCAGCACCGCTCCCGGCACCCCGCCCTCGGCATTCAACTCCCCGCCCGCCGACAGGTCCTGGTGCAGGAAGGGCATGCCGCCGGCGATGTCCTGCGCCAGCTTGATCTTGAATTCGCGAAAGCCGCGGCAGCCGAGAGCCGCGCAGAAACGCGCCACCGTCGGCTCGCTCACCCCGACCCGGTCGGCCAGTTCGGCCATCGACAGGTTGATGACGTCGCCCGGATGGGCCATCGCATAGTCGGCCAGCTTGCGTTCCGAGGGCCGGATCTGGTCGCGGACGGCGGCGATTCTCGCCAGCATTTGGGGGCTCTCCCTTCTGATTGTGGGTCAGCCTAGCACATGTAGCAAAGCTACATATACAGCGCTGCGAACGACCGATTCCATCACCCGGCCGAAGCGTCCTTTCCAAGCGTTTCCAAGCTGTCAGACTTGGCCCTGCGACAAAATGTCGAGCCGGTTCGCCTTGTCCGGAAGCCCGTCCGGGAGTATGTAGTAAAACTACAGAGCGGGCGCAAATCACGGCATCCAACCATGGCATCTGCCGTCCACCGCCCGCTCTGAAAATATGACGTGTATCAACGAATCCGGCGCCCATCGCGCCTATGCTTCCAATCGTCCCGCGCGGTTCGCGGGCACCACGAGACTGCCGACACGGCCTATGATCCGCGCCGACGTCTGAATCTCTGAGGAGTCATCATGGACACCCTGCTGATGGACGGACTTGCCCAGACAACGGAGCAGCAGTCCGCCGCCGACCCCTGGCGCGGTTTCGCCCCGGGCGTCTGGCGCCGCTCGGTCGACGTCCGCGATTTCATCCAGCGCAACCTGTGCCCTTATGAAGGCGACGCGGGCTTCGTCGCCGGTCCCACCGCCCGCACCACCGCGCTGTTCGCCAAGGTCACCGACCTGCTGAAGCAGGAACGCGCCGCCAAGGGCGGCGTACTGGACGCCGACACCGAAGTCTTCGCCTCCATCACCTCGCACGCCGCCGGCTACATCGACCAGGAACTGGAGGTCATCGTCGGCCTGCAGACCGAAAAGCCGCTGAAGCGCGCGATCATGCCGTTCGGCGGCTGGCGCATGGTCAAGACGGGCCTGGAAGCCTACGGCTTCACCCCGTCGCCGAAGCTGGAAGAGATCTTCCCGGCCCTGCGCAAGACGCACAATGACGGCGTGTTCGACGTGTACACGCCCGAGATGCTGCGCTGCCGCAAGTCCGGCGTCATCACCGGCCTGCCCGACGCCTACGGCCGCGGCCGCATCATCGGCGACTATCGCCGGCTGGCTCTCTACGGCGCCGATTTCCTGATCAAGGACAAGAAGGCCCAGCTCGCCTCGCTGGAGGTCAGCCGCATCGACGAGGACGTCCTGCGCCTGCGCGAGGAAATCTCCGAGCAGATCCGCGCGCTGAAGGAGCTGGTCGAGATGGCCGCCTCCTACGGCTTCGACGTCAAGCATCCGGCCGCGACGGCGCGGGAAGCGGTGCAGTGGACCTATCTGGCCTATCTGGCGGCGGTGAAGGAAGCCAACGGCGCGGCGATGTCGCTGGGCCGGGTGTCCAGCTTCCTCGACATCTACATCGAGCGCGACCTGCGCGACGGCGTCATCACCGAGGCGGAAGCCCAGGAGATGATCGACCATTTCGTGATGAAGCTGCGCATGGTCCGCTTCCTGCGCACGCCGGAATACGACCAGCTGTTCTCGGGCGACCCGACCTGGGTCACGGAATGCCTGGGCGGCATGGGGCTGGACGGCCGGACGCTGGTCACCAAGACCAACTTCCGCATGCTGCAGACCCTGCACAATCTGGGTCCGGCGCCGGAACCGAACCTGACGGTCCTGTGGTCGGAACAGCTGCCGGACGGCTTCAAGCGCTTCTGCGCCGACACCTCGATCAAGACCTGCTCGGTCCAGTACGAGAACGACGACCTGATGCGCGGCTATTGGGGCGACGATTACGGCATCGCCTGCTGCGTGTCGGCGATGCGCATCGGCAAGCAGATGCAGTTCTTCGGCGCCCGCGCCAATCTGGCCAAGACGCTGCTGTACGCCATCAACGGCGGCAAGGACGAGGTTTCGGGCGAGCAGATCGGCCCGGCCTTCGCGCCCATCACCGGCGACGTGCTGGACTATGACGAGGTCATGGCCCGCTTCGAGCCGATGATGGAGTGGTTGGCCAAGGTCTACATGAACGCGCTGAACGCCATCCACTACATGCATGACAAGTACATGTACGAGCGGATGGAGATGGCCCTGCACGACCGCGACATCCTGCGCACCATGGCCTGCGGCATCGCCGGCCTGAGCGTGGTGGCGGACAGCCTGTCGGCGATCAAGTTTGCCAAGGTGAAGGTCATCCGCGACGCCAGCGGCCTCGCCACCGACTTCGAGATCGAGGGCGACTATCCGGCCTTCGGCAACAACGACGCCCGGGTGGACGACATCGCGGTGTGGGCGGTCGAGCGCTTCATGACGGCGCTGCGCAAGCAGAAGGCCTACCGGAACGCGATGCCGACGCAGTCGGTGCTGACGATCACCTCCAACGTGGTCTATGGCAAGAAGACCGGCAACACGCCGGACGGCCGCAAGGCCGGCCAGCCCTTCGCGCCGGGTGCCAACCCGATGCACGGGCGGGACAGGAAGGGCGCCATCGCGTCGATGGCCAGCGTGGCGAAGCTGCCCTATTCGCACGCGCAGGACGGCATCAGCTACACCTTCACCATCGTCCCGGGTGCGTTGGGCCGCACCGAGGACGAGCGGGTGAGCAATCTGGTCGGCATGCTGGACGGCTATGCCCACCAGGGTGGCCACCACATCAACGTCAACGTCTTCGACCGTGAAACGCTGCTTCATGCCATGGACCATCCGGAGCTGTATCCGCAGCTGACCATCCGGGTGTCCGGCTACGCGGTGAACTTCATCAAGCTGACGCGCGAGCAGCAGCTCGACGTGATCAGCCGGACGTTCCACGACAAGCATTGAGGAGCGACCAACTCACCCTTGTAAAATCCCCTCTCCCCCCTGGGGAGAGGGTTAGGGTGAGGGGGCAGCACAGGCGCCAGCCTGTGCCAGGGGATTGCCAAGGGGCAGTATGCCCCTTGGCGGCGCGCTAAGCGCGCCGGCCCCCTCACCCTCCCCACGCCTTCGGCGTGGGTCCCCTCCCTCTCCCCGGGGGAGAGAGGGCGAGGCGGTCCGATTTTTTTAAAGAGCAAGCTCCCATGACACAGCCTCCCACCCTCCCCCAAGCCCGCCCCGGCTCCGTTTCCGGCTGGGTCCATTCGGTCGAGACCGGGGGCACGGTGGATGGGCCGGGGATCCGCTATGTGCTGTTCATGTCAGGCTGTCCGCTGCGCTGCCTGTACTGCCACAACCCCGACACCCAGCACATGCATGACGGGACGCGGACGACCTCGACCGAAGTCCTCGACGACATTGCTCTCTATGCCGAATTCCTGAAGCGCGCCCATGGCGGGCTGACGCTGAGCGGCGGCGAGCCGCTGGTGCAGCCGGAGTTCGCCGCCGCCATCCTGCGCGGGGCGAAGGCGCTGGGCATGCACACCGCGCTCGACACTTCCGGCTTCCTCGGCAACCATGCCGACGATCATCTGCTGGAGGATGTCGATCTCGTCCTTCTCGACATCAAGGCGTTTTCCGAGAAGACCTATCGCCACCTGACCGGCGTTCCGCTGCGCCCGACGCTGGAGTTCGCGGAGCGGCTCGCCGGGATGAACAAGCGCATCTGGCTGCGCTATGTGCTGGTCCCCAACCTGACCGACGACGCGGCCGAGATCGACGGGCTGGCCGAGTTCGTCGCCGGACTGGGAGTGGTCGACCGGGTCGACGTGCTGCCCTTCCACAAGATGGGCGAGCATAAATGGAAGGCATTGGGGCGCAAATACATGCTGACCGACACCGAACCACCCTCGCGCGAGCTGGTGGAGCGGGTGCGGGAGCAGTTCCAGGCGCGGGGGCTGCGGGCGGACTGAACCCGCAGCCTTTCCGCCGTGATTACGCCGGGCGAATCGCCTGGGCGAAAGTGAAGAGCATGGCCGGGTCGACCGCCTTCTTCACCTGGGCCAGCTTGGCGAGATTTTCGCCGTAATAAGCCCGCTGCCAATCGGCCAGCGACGGATCGGGGAAGTTCTGGAAGGCGCCCTGCGCCCTGGTGCGGCGGTTGACGTCGTCGTAGAAGCGCTGCTGCCACTCCAGCGCCTGCTCGATCAGCAGGGCGGAGTCCGTCGGCCGCCACCAGTTGGCCTCAACCGAGAACAGCCAGTCGTAGCCGCGGTGGACATAGGCGGTCTCGGTCGGGCCGACGCGGTTGATGGCGCCGCCGACCTGGAAGAACTTGAAGGCCACCGGCATCGAGGTGGCGGGCATCTTCGCCGCCCAATCGAACATCGCGGCGATGGCCTCGTCGCCGATGTCCGCGGCCTTCATGTAGCTGGATTTTTCCTGGTAGTAGTAGGGGAAGGTCGTCTCCACCAGGAAGTCCTGTGCCGTCCAATAGGGCACATTCTCCTTCACCTGCGACTGGACCTTGTCGATCAGCTCCCAGGTGGATTTGAAGATGTCCTTCAGCGTCAGGTTCGATTTGTGCAGCTGGCCGAGGATTGACAGCTTCAGCGGCACATTGGCGCAACGTTCCTGCCAGCTGGGGATGGTGACGTTGATCTTGCTGCCGAACTCGTCTGGGGCAGCCGCCAGTTCGGTCAGCAGAAGCTTCAGGACCTTCGGCAGATCCTTGGTCCAGACCAGATTGAACACCGTCACCGGCTCCGCCGGGCGGGTCTCCAGGGTGAAGGAGGTGTTGATGCCGAAATTGCCGCCGGCACCACCACGGCAGGCCCAATAGAGGGCGGACTCGGTGGCGGAATCGGCCTTCACATGGCTGCCGTCCGCCGTCACCAGTTCGGTCGCCCGCAGCAGGTCGGACGCCATGCCGAACTTGCGCATGTTGAAGCCGATGCCGCCGCCCAGCAGGAAGCCGGCGGCGCCGACCGAATCGCAGCGCCCGTGGGTGATGGTGCGGCCCAGCCGCTCCATCTGTTTGTAGACGGCGGAGTTGAGCGTGCCGCCCTGGACCGTGACCAGCCCGTCCTTGCCCGGCAGCAGTTCGGCCCCCGTCATCAGCGACATGTCGATCAGCAGGCCGGGCGTGGTGGAGAAGCCGGCGTAGCTGTGGCCGCCGGAGCGGACGGCGAAGGGCATGGCCTGCTCCTTCACCCACTTGATGCAGGCCTGGACGTCCAGCGGGTTCGCGCAACGCGCGATGCCGGCCGGCAGGGTGGCGCCATAGCGCAGGTTGTTCGGGCGGCAGATATCGGCGAAGAAGGGATCCTCCGGCCGCAGCACCGCCCCTCCCTTCACCGCTTTCGCCAGATCCGTCCAGGCCGAAGGCGGCGGACAGTAGGCCCCGCCCCCCTCCGCCGCGAAGGCGGAACCGGGCATAAGCCGAACCGCGGCCGCCGCGCCTGCGAAACGGCCGGCCCCGACAAGGAAGTTGCGGCGGGAAGAATGCAGTCCGAGCACCATGAGCCTGCCAACCCTTCTTTGTGAGTTGTGTTTATAGAAACTTATTATCCTAACGATAATAAATTCCGTCAACAGAGCACGCACAGCGTCGATTATCGAGACATCATGTCGCTGTTGCGTGTGCCGGTGCGCGGCTGGCCGGTCACCGCCTGTTTGCACACTGCCTTTCTGCTCAGGGGCTGAATACCTCCTCCGCCACCGCATCCAGCAGGGCGCCGTCGCTCTGCTGGTTGCCGTTCGTCAGGAAGATCAGCGCGGTGCGGCGGCCAGGGTAATAGCGGACATCGGCCTCGAACCCGTCGTAACGCCCGTCATGGCCGACGCCGCGTCCCCAGCGGTCCTTCCACAGCGCGACGCCAAGCCCCTGCCCTTCCTCGTTCTCCGACGGGGTCAGCATGCGCCGGACAGTCGCCGCCCCCAGCAGCCGGTTGTCGCGGAACAGGGCGAAGACGAAGCGTTCCAGATCGCCGACGGTGGTGACCAGCGGCCCGTCGCCGGTGGTCGCCACCCAGGACCGGCGGCTGACGTCGCCCTCCTCGGTATAGCCGTGGGCAAGGCTGCGGTCGCGCGGATCGGCGCCCACACTGGTCGAAGCCATCCCGGCCTGTTCCAGCACCCGGTTCCGCAAAACCTGCGCGAGGGGAACGCCGTCGCGCAGCGATGCGATGTGGCCGAGCAGGACATAGTTGCTGTTGGAATACTCGTAATGCCCGCCGACCGGCCCGGTCGCCTTCTCCCCCGCCGCATAGGCGAGCAGAGCGCCGTTGCGCGGCAGCTTTTCCGGCTTGGCCGCCTCATCCTCCTGATAGGCGTCGGTGATGTAGTCGGGAATGCCCGAGCTGTGGTCGAGCAGATGGACCAGACGCGCCCGGTTGGCGTTGGCCAGCTTGTCCAGCGGCAGGTCGGGGGCCAATCCCCGCACCGGCTGGTCGAGCGAGAGCAGGCCCTCCTCCACCTGTTGCAGCACGGCAGCGGCGGTCGCCATCTTGCCGACGGAGGCGACGTAGAAGCGGGTGTCCTCCGTCACCGGCCGCTCTCCCTTGCGGTCGGCGATGCCGGACACCACCACCCGCCGCCCGTCTGGACCCGACACCAGCAGGATGCCGCCATCCAGTTCCTCGTCGGCGAGGAAGCGGTCGAGCAGCCGTTGCAGGCGATCGGGCTTGGCGGCGCCAGCTTCGGACAGCGGAACCGCAAGGGCCAGCAGTAGCGCCAAGCCCGGCATCAGCCGGGGCAAACGCCTGATGAAGTTCCGGAATCCGCCGGGTCCGTCCAATCCTTGCGCCTGCATGATCCCTGTCCAATCCAGTGAACGGCTCGGCAGAGATACGCCGAAAGCCATAACCGAATTTGAGGGTATGCCCTGCAATCGGGAAACGGCAAGACGCGGAAGCTACCGCTTCGCGACCGGCCGGGTGCTGCCGCGGATCACCAGTTCGCAGTCCAGGTTGTGGTGCTTCGCCGTGACGCGGGTGCCGTTCAAGGCCGCCAGGATCTGGGTGGCGCTGAGACGGCCGATCTCGCGCTGGGGCGGACGGACGGTGGTCAGCGGCGGCGGGCAGGAGTTGCTGAAGGGCAGATCGCCGAAGCCCACCACCGCCAGATCGTCGGGCACGCGCAGGTCGCGGCGGGTGACCTCGAACAGCACGCCCAGCGCCAGAGCGTCGTTGGAGCAGACCACGCCGTCGATGTCGGGATGGCGGGTCAGGATCTCGTCGATCAGCCAGCGGCCGACCTCCGTCGTCGCCGCATCGGGAACGGTGAAGTCGATGGGATCGTGCAGGCCGCGGCGCATCACCTCCGCCTCGTAACCGTCGGTGCGGCTGCGCACGCGCAGGTCCTGGCTGGCGGCGGCGCCGATATAGGCGACCTTGCGGCTGCCCTGGTCGTAGAGGTGGCTGGTCTGCATGCGGCCGACCTCGAAATGCGAGAAGCCGACGCTGATGTTGACCGCCTCGCCGGGGTGCCCCGGCATGTCCCACATCTCCACCACCGGTACCCCGCAGGAGGCCAGCATGGCGCGGGTCCGCTCGGTGTGGTGGAAGCCGGTCACCACCATCGCCGCCGGCGACCAGGCGAGGAAGGCGCGGATCAGGCTTTCCTCCTCCTCCGGGCTGAATTCGCTGACGCCCAGCAGGGTCTGGTAATGCGCCGCCTGGAACATGCCCTGGAGCGTGTTGTAGGTCTCTGCGAAGAAGGAGTTCAGGATCGACGGCAGGATGACGCCGACGGTGCGGCTGCGCGCCGCGGCGAGGCTGCCGGCGACCAGATTGGGCACATAGCCCATCTCGTCGATCACCCGCGCGATGCGTTCGGCGAGGTGGCGCGACACCGATTCCGGCCGGCGGAGATAGAGCGAGACGGTGCTGGGCGACACGTCGGCGGCGGCGGCCACGTCGGTCATCGTCACCCGCTGGGTGCCGCGGCGCGTCCGCTTCCTGGTTTCGGTCGTCTGCATCGTCGGTCTTCCTCACGCATCAGGTGGCCTTGCCCATCAGTGGGCGGCCGGTCAGTGCCGCGTCGGCGGATCGGCGAGCGCAAGGACGGCAAGGGCCTCGATCGCGTCGTGAACGAGCTGATAGGCGGCCTCGATCCGGCAGAGCGCACGGTCGCATTCGTCGTCATCGTCGCGCGTCTCCTGCCGGACGGCCCGGAACAGGGTCAGCGCTTCGCGACCGATGATCCTATGGCAAGCCTGCAGTCCGCAATCCTCTTGCAGCGCGAGCGGGATATGCAGCAGGCGATGGCGCAGCACCGCCGCATCGAGTTCCAGTTCGGCGATCCGCCGGGTCAGAAGGGGTGTCATTGATGTCATGCCCAGCGGGGCGCATCCCATCGGACACGCCCCGCTTCATAAAATGGCTGCCGGATCAGCCGGCAACCAACTCGGCCATGGCGGCCTTCATGCCCTTCGCCTCGATGGCGGCGAGGCTGTCGGCGACCCGCGCGGCAAGGCCGGGGATGGCGGTCAGGTCCTCCTTCCACAGGCGGGCGTCGGACAGGACGGCGGCGACCAGCGCCTTGGCATCACCGGCGTTGGCGGCCCAGGCGGCGCTCATGGCGGCGATCACCTCGGCATTGTCGCTGATCGGGTAGGACCCGGCCTCGCGCGTGCCGGTGTAGGCGCCGTCGGCCAGCGTGCCGCGATAGAAGCGCAGCAGGGCCGCCAGCGAGAAGGACAGGCCGGCCGGGGCCGAGCCGTTGCGGGTGACCGCGTCCTTCAGGCTGGGCAGGACGCGCACCTGCCACTTCGACACCGAGTTCAGCGTGATCGAGATCAGCTCGTGCCGGATATAGGGGTTGCCGAACCGCTCCATGATGGTGCGGGCGTAGTCCTGGCGCTCCGCCTCCGGCAGGGGCACGTAGGGGACGATCTCCCCGAACATCACCGTGTTCAGGTAGGCGGAGACGGTCGCGTCGTCCATCATCGACTTGACGGTGTCGAGACCGGCGCAATAGGCGGCCAGCGCGCTGGCGGTGTGGGCGCCGTTCAGGATGCGGACCTTGCGGGTGCGGTAGGGCTGCAGGTCGTCGGTCCACACCACGTTCAGGCCGGCCTTGTGCAGCGGCAGCTCGTCGGCGAGATGGGCCGGACCCTCGATCACCCAGACATGGAACGGCTCGGCGGCGACGGCCAGCTTGTCCTCATAGCCCCACTTGGCGCTGAGGGCGGCGGCCTCGTCCTTCGGGTAGCCGGGGACGATGCGGTCGACCAGCGTGTTCAGGAAGTGGTTGTGCGTCTCCACCCAGTCGGCAAAGCCGGGTTCCAGGCCCCAGCGCTTGGCGTGGGCCAGGACGATGCGCTTCAGGTTGGCGCCGTTGGCCTCGATCAGTTCGCAGGGCAGGAAGACCAGACCGCTGTCGGCGCTGCCGCCCAACGCCTTGTAGCGGGCGTACAGCAGGACCGCGACCTTGGCCGGGAAGCTGTCCGGGCAGGTGCCGGGGGCATAGGCCTCCTCGCGGTCGGCGATGCCGGCCTCGGTGGTGTTGGAGACGAAGAAGCGCAGCGCCGGGGACGTGGCCAGCTCGACCATCCGCGCCCAGTCGGCGTAGGGGTTCAGCGCCTCTGAAACGCAGGAGACGACGCGGCGGGATTCGACCTCGCGCCCGTTTTCGATGCCGCGCAGCAGGACGGTGTAGAGGTTGTCCTGCGCCTTCAGCAGCGGGGCGATGCCCTGGTCGAGCGGCTGGGCGATGGCGACGCCAGCTTTGGTCAGTCCCTGGCCGTTGGCGACATCGACCATCCAATCGACGAAACCGCGCAGGAAATTGCCGTCGCCGACCTGGAGGATGGTCACGGGCAGGGTCGGAGCGCCATCGGTGTGGGCGACGTCGAACGCGCCGCCGGCAAGCTGGTCACGGGTCAGGGAACGCATGACTGGGCATCCTTACGGGAGCTGAAGATCGGAGCCCGCTGCATCGGAGGCAAGCGCGGGCGATGGGTTCAATATACTAATATATTAATGGGTGGAGCAAGGGGAAAAGGGTGCGGCATTGTGGTTGGGGAGTGGGATTCTTGCGGAGTTAGACCCCCACCTAACCTCCCCCGCTGGGCGGGGGAGGGACTGCCGCTTCTTTTTCGAACAAGCGCTTAATCCCCTCCCCCGCCCAGCTCTCGCACAAAGCTCCGCTTTGTGCTGACGCGACAGGCGGACCGTTGGTCCGCTGAGAGCGGGGGAGGGTTAGGGTGGGGGTCTAACGCCTCCCCTACTCCTTGAACCCCGCCATATGCTCGAACAGGTGGCGCTTACGGCGGATCTCCGCTTCGGCTTCGTCCAGCAGCGCGTGATAGCGCTCGGGGTTGGCACGCTCGACCGCGCTGAAGCGGGACTCGCCGGACATGAAGGCGGCGAGGCCGGCGGAGGGGGCGCCGCTATCCAGTTGCAGGGCGGTCTTGCCCTCGGCCAGCCGGCGCGGGTCGCGGCGGTAGAGTGACCAGTGACCGCTCTCCACTGCCAGCTTCTGATGCTCCAGCCCGTGCGAAAGCTCATAGCCATGGGCGACGCAATGGCTGTAGGCGAGGACCAGCGACGGGCCGTGGTAGGATTCGGCCTCCATAAAGGCATTCAGCGTGTGGCTGTCGCGGGCGCCGAAGGCGGTGCGGGCGACATAGACATGGTCGTAGGCCATCGCCATCAGCCCCAGATCCTTCTTGGCCGCCGACCGGCCGGCGGTGGCGAACTTGGCCGAGGCGCCGATCGGGGTTGCCTTCGACTGCTGGCCGCCGGTGTTGGAATAGACCTCCGTGTCCATCACCAGGATATTCACGTCGCGGCCGGAGGCCAGCGCATGGTCCAGCCCGCCATAGCCGATGTCGTAGGCCCAGCCGTCGCCGCCGACGATCCACACGCATTTGCGGACCAGATAGTCGGCCAGCTGCTCCAGTCGGCGGGCCAGCGGGTCCTTCAGCGGCGCGAGCTGCGCCATCAGGGTGGCGACGCGGGTCCGCTGGGCGGCGATGCCGGCGGAGTCGGACTGGTCGGCCTCCAGCAGTGCGGTCACCAGACCGGGTTCCAGTTGGGCCGACAGCAGAGCCAGCGTGTCGCGCGCCTGTTCGGCCATGCCGTCGATGGCGACGCGCAGGCCGAGGCCGAACTCCGCATTGTCCTCGAACAGAGAATTGGCCCAGGCCGGGCCGTGGCCGCTGGCGTTGGTGGTGTAGGGCGTGGTCGGCAGATTGCCGCCATAGATCGAGGAACAGCCGGTGGCGTTCGCCATCACCATGCGGTCGCCGAACAGCTGAGTCAGCATCTTGATGTAAGGCGTCTCGCCACAGCCGGCGCAGGCGCCGGAGAACTCGAACAGCGGCTCCAGCAGCTGGCTGTGCTTGACGGTGACCGGGACCGACTCGCGCGGGATGGCGGGCAGGCTGCGGAAGAAGTCGAAGGCCTCCTGCTGGCCGGCCAGTGCCTGGACCGGGCGCATTTCCAGCGCCTTGCGGCCGGAACCATCTTTCTCTTCCGCCGGGCAAACCGCGACGCACAGCGTGCAGCCGGTGCAGTCGGCGGGCGAGGCCTGCAGGCGATAACGGCCGCCGGGGAATTCGCGGCCCTTGTAGGGGATGGTCTCGAAACCGGCCGGTGCGTCGGCCAGCGCCGATTCCGGCACCACGGTGGCGCGGATGGCGGCATGCGGGCAGACCAGCACGCACTTGTTGCACTCGATGCAGAGGTCGGCGTTCCAGCCCGGCGCCTCCGCCGCGATGTTGCGGTGCTCATATTTGGAGGTGCCGGTCGGCCATGTGCCGTCCACCGGGAAGGCCGACACCGGCAGCCGGTCGCCATGTCCGGCGATCATCATGGCGGTGACGCGCTTGACGAAATCGGGAGCCGTTTCGGGTACGGGGGCTGGGCGGTCGTGGTCGGCGGTGACATGGTCGGGGACCGGAACGGGACGCAGGTGGGTCAGCGCCTGATCCACGGCGGCGACGTTGCGTTTCACCACCTCCTCACCGCGGCGGGCGTAGGTCTTGGCGATGGCCGCCTTGATCTCGGCGATGGCGTCCTCGACGGGCATCACGCCGGACAGCTTGAAGAAGCAGGTCTGCATGATGGTGTTGACGCGGCGGCCGAGCCCGACCTCGCGCGCCACCGCACCGGCGTCGATGGCGTGCAGCGACAGTTTGCGTTCGATGCAGAGGCGCTGCACCTCCGTCGGCAGGCTGCCCCATACCTGCTCAGGCGTGCCGGGGGCGTTCAGCAGGATGGTGGCGCCGGGGGCGGCCATCTCGACCACCTCCACCCGCTCCATCAGCGGCAGGTGGTGGCAGGCGACGAACTGGGCCTGCCCGATCAGGTAGGGCGCGCGGATCGGGTCCTTGGAGAAGCGCAGGTGCGAGACGGTGGTCGAGCCGGACTTGCGGCTGTCATAGACGAAATAGGCCTGGGCGTGGCCGCCGGTCCGGGACTGGATGATCTTGAGCGAGTTCTTGTTGGCGCCGACCGTGCCGTCGGCGCCGAGGCCGAAGAAGACGGCGCGCGACACGCCCGGCTCCTCCACGCCCCAAGCCGGGTCCCAGGGGACCGAGTGATGGGTGACGTCGTCGGTGATGCCGATGGTGAAGCGGCGCTTCGGCCGGTCGCGGCCCAACTCGTCGAACACCGCCTTCGCCATGGCGGGGGTGAATTCCTTGGACGACAGGCCGTAGCGGCCGGCAATGATCATGGGATCGGCTGCGGAGGCATCGGCGGCGCGGGCCTCGGCCAGGGCGGCGACCACGTCGAGATAGAGCGGGTCGGCGACCGCTCCCGGCTCCTTGGTGCGGTCGAGCACGGCGATGCGGCGCACCGTCGGCGGCAGGGCGGCGACGAAATCGGCAATCGCGAAGGGGCGGAACAGGCGGACGGTCAGGCAGCCGACCCGCTCGCCCTCCCCCACCAGCCGATCGACCGCACCGTTGCAGGTCTCGGCCCCCGACCCCATGACGATCACCACCCGCTCCGCCTGCGGATGGCCATGATAGTCGAATAAGCGGTAGGCGCGGCCGGTGCGGGCGGCGAGCCGGTCCATCATCTCCTGCACGATGGCCGGACAGGCCTCGTACCAGGGGTTGGCGGCCTCGCGGGCCTGGAAGAAGACGTCGGGATTCTGCGCGGTGCCGCGGACGACGGGATGGTCGGGCGTCAGGCCACGGCGGCGGTGGGCGTCGACGCAAGCATCGTCGATCAGGGCGCGCAGATCCCCGTCGGCGAGGGGCTCGACGCAGTTGAACTCATGCGAGGTGCGGAAGCCGTCGAAGAAATGCAGGAAGGGCACGCGCGCCCGCAGGGTGGCGGCATGGGCGACCAGCGCCAGATCCTGCGCCTCCTGCACATTGGCCGAGGCCAGCATGGCAAAGCCGGTCTGGCGGCAGGCCATCACGTCGGAATGGTCGCCGAAGATCGACAGCGCGTGGGTCGCCAGCGTGCGCGCCGCCACATGCATGCAGAAGGGCGTCAGCTCTCCGGCGATCTTGTACATGTTGGGGATCATCAGCAGCAGGCCCTGCGACGCGGTGAAGGTCGTGGCCAGCGCGCCCGCCTGCAACGCGCCGTGGACCGCACCGGCGGCACCGCCTTCCGACTGCATCTCCACCACCTGGGGCACGCCGCCCCACAGGTTGGGACGACGCGCCGCCGACCATTCGTCGGCGAACTCCCCCATCGGCGAGCTGGGCGTGATCGGATAGATCGCGATGACGTCGCTGGCGCGGTAAGCCACCGAGGCCGCCGCCTCGTTGCCGTCCATGATGCGGATGGCGGCTGCCGGCCGGGAGGAGGCGGTGGAGGGTGGGCTCTGGGTCATGCCGGAAATGTCCTCTCTGCTGGCGACGGTCGTCTCCATGGCCGCGTCTTCGACAATGGGAAGGCGTTTTCAAAAACCGGCGGAAAACGGCTGTCGACCAGTGGGAATGGTCCATCCGGAGCGGGCCGGACACATTGACACTCGTCAGTTCCGCGCAGAATTTCCGGGTGGCGCCGTTCTGCGCTGCACCAATGTCTGATATATTACTTTTGCAAGGAAGGCCTCAATTTGTCGCAGCGCAGCATTAGGTGAATGCCGAGCTTTGCTGCGGGATTGCCGACAAACGATGGGGTGAAAGCGACCGCCGAGAGGGGCGCAAGGCGGGCGCAGACCATTGATGCAAGTCATTTATCACGACCGGGCGCTGTGGCTTCCTACATGCGGATGCGCCGGGGCGATCAGCTCTCGGCCAAAATTCCGAACAGAAGAACAGGCGTTTCAACCCGAAATTACATTGCATTGCAGCAAATGGCGTCCGTCGGTAAGGACGTGATCATGCTGCGACTGCGAAGAAGTCAGCGCACCGCATCATCGTCCTGCGACATTTTCGCAAGGGCAGACGGCGGTCCCGGAAAACCACTTGCGGCGCACACTGATATATTAATATAACTCTATCAGCGATGCTCCCGCCCCTCTTGAAACGGAGTGGAAGCGACACCGTCGCCCGGCACCGAACACCCGCCGGCAAGGCATCCCCGCCCGAGGATCGCCGCCTTAGGGCCTGTACGTGCGCACCGGCGCCTGCCGTGGCAGGCATGTGAGGAAAACATGAACAAGATCCGTGGTTTGCGGTGGCAAATCCTTGCCCTGATGATGCTGGGCACCGTGGTCAACTACATCGACCGCAACACGCTGGGCATCCTGGCGCCGACGCTGAAGGAACAGCTCCACTTCTCGACCGAGCAGTATTCCTTCATCGTCAGCGCCTTCCAGCTTTGCTACAGCCTGATGCAGCCGGTCGCCGGTTACATCACCGATCTGGTCGGGCTGAAGCTCGGCTATGCGATGTTCGCCTTCGTCTGGGGCGCCGCCGCCGCCGCGCATGCACTGGCCGGCAGCTGGCAGTCGATGGCCTTCTTCCGCGGCCTGCTGGGCGTCAGCGAAGCGGCGGCGATGCCGTCGGGCGTGAAGACCTCCACCCTGTGGTTCCCGGCCAAGGAACGCTCCATCGCCACCGGCTGGTTCAACACCGGCAGCTCGATCGGCGCGATGGTCGCCCCGCCCTTCGTCATCTGGCTGTCGCTGACCTATGGCTGGCAGGAAGCCTTCATCGTCACCGGTCTGCTGGGCGTCGGCATGTCGGCCCTGTGGTACATGCTGTACCGCAACCCGGAGAACCATCCGCGCCTGACCAAGGAAGAGCACGACTATATCCTGGAAGGCCAGGCGCATGTCGAGCTGCCGAAGCCGTCGGTGAAGCGCGTGCTGGGCAAGGGCAAGTTCTGGAGCATCGCCGCCGCCCGTTTCCTGACCGAGCCGGCGTGGCAGACCTTCAGCTTCTGGATCCCGCTGTACATGGTCTCCACCCGCGGCATGGACATCAAGCAGTTCGCCCTGTTCGCCTGGCTGCCGTTCCTGGCCGGTGACATCGGCTGCATCCTCAGCGGTTACCTGTCGCCCTTCTTCGTCAAGCGCTTCAAGATGTCGCTGGTCAACTCCCGCATCGCCGGCGTCGGCGTGGGTGCGGTGTGCATGGTCGGCCCGGCCCTGATCAGCTTCACCGTCAGCCCGATCGCCGCCATCTTCCTGTTCTCGCTCGGCGCCTTCGCCCACCAGATGCTGTCCAGCCTGCTCTATGCCCTGGTCACCGACACCTTCGAGAAGCAGGACGTCGCCACGGCGACCGGTTTTGGCGGCATGGCCGGCTATATGGGCGGCATGATCTTCTCGCTGATCATCGGTCAGCTGGCCACCACCATCGGGTACGAGCCGCTGTTCGCCTGCCTGACCGTGTTCGATCTGGCCGCCTTCGCCATCATCGCCCTGGTCCTGGGCCAGCGGGGGGGCAAGCCCGCCGCCGCCATGCCGAACGCCACGGCCGGCGCTGACTGACGCATTCCTTCAGCGCGATCGGAACGCCTTCCCGCCTTGCGCCGGGGGGCGTTTTCCGTTGAGCATGGGGAATGACACCGGCCGGGCGGACCGCTGGACAAAAAAGCTAACCGCAAGGACGAAGTTGCTTGCCACACGGATGAGATATTAGTATATTAGTCCCGTACCGCTGGATGCGCCGTGGGTTGACCCGGCACAACTTGTTGGACGTTCCTCTCGGACTTCAGAGCCGCCGGTATCACCGGCGGCTCTTCTTTTGTCCGGAACCGATCATGCCGCTGCGCGCTTTTTGACGCATGGCTTGAGGACTCGCCCGCACCCCACCATGTATTGTAGGCTACTCGTGCAGTTGTGGACGGTGGTTGCGATGACGTCGGTATCGGCCGCAAAGGTTGACAGGCTTGTGCTTGGAACGGTCAACGCATCGTTCAAGCGGTCGCTTGACGCAGAAACGCTTGCCGCGTCCGTCAAATCGGCCGAGATCGACCCTTGGCTGCCGCACATTGCAACATTTTTCATCGAGGTGAAGCCACATCTCGTGCTGGCGTTCGCCGAAGGGCATGGCATCACCATCGCCGCCCTTGGAGCGACCTACGCCAAGATCAAGGCGCTTACCGGCGAATTCAATAAGGTGCTCGATGCCGAACTCTCCGGGCTGGCAGTCACTTCTTGAACGCGCCCTGCGCGGAATCGATGCGCTCGAAGCGAATGGAACGCCGCTGAGGTTCTACAGCTTCAGCGGTGGAACCGCGCTGATGGTTCAGTTCGAACATCGGCGTTCCAAGGACATCGATCTTTTCATCCATGACCCTCAATACATCCCGCTGCTCTCCCCCGTCTGGGCGGTGAGAGACTCTGGGACAGCCAGGATTATGATGAAGCCGCCCACTATCTGAAAATTCGTTATGCAGAAGGCGAGATCGACTTCATCCTGTCGGATCGTCTGACGACGGTGCCGATTCTCGATTACCATTTCCGCGGATGGACGGTGCCGATGGAACACGCCGTCGAGATCGCCATCAAGAAACTGTATCACCGTGCCGAGGGGTTGAAGCCGAGAGACATCTTTGATGTGGCAGCCATCATGACACGCCATGCGGACCTTCTAAAGGCTCACATCCACCGTCTGCACGAGGTCAAAGGCAAACTCGTCCGAAGACTGCAAACGCTTCCACAGGCATACCATGAGCGAGTTCTTGAGGATCTGGAGATCCTCCCGGCGTGGGAGCACCTCAAGCCACTCGCTCGCGGCATGGTGACCGAGTTCGTCGAGCAGATTCCGGCTTAGGGCGGACCGGGCGAGTTCCGCGCCTTCCGGAGCCGATCAGTTGAACAGGAAGGACTGGCTGTCGATCTCGATTGCGGGGGCGGCGCGGTCCGGCTGGGCGGAGACGGCGGCAGCGGCGGCGACCGACAGCAGCGAGGCCAGCGCGAAGGCCGAAGCGACAAGGGCGCGGGCGATCGTGTGGCGCGCGGCGGGCTTGTGAGAGGACGGCTGATGGGAGGACATGCGACGGCTCCTTGGCTGGAATTGCGATGATCGGGCGTCGGGGAGCGGCGTCGGCGTCATCGGCAAACCCATGCTGCCACCAGCGCGCCGCCGTGAAACGCGCCGATCCCGCATGTCCTTCATGATGATGTTGCACTGCATCATAGCGCTGTGACCATGCATGATGCAGACTGCGGAAGGTGATCACAGCGCTCCGATCCGTTCTGTAAACAGGGACCGGGCTGGTTACTTGATGTAGGACGATCTTTTACTGCGCCAGTCCGCGGCGACCGCCCACCTCGTCCAGGTGAGTCAGCATGTCGGCCGGATCCTCGTAGACGCGCAACGCGCCGGAGCGCTCAAGCTCCTCCCGGCCATAGCCGCCGGACAGCAGGCCGATGCCGAGCGCACGCGCCCGCTTGGCGGCGATCATGTCCCAGATGCTGTCGCCGACCACGAAGGCGCTGGTAATGTCGACGCCGATGCGCGCGGCGGCGGCCAGGAACAGGTCGGGGTCCGGCTTGGCATATTCGACCTCGTCGCGGGTGATGACCGCGGCGCGTTCGGGATCGACGCCCAGCTTTTCCAGCGCCGGCCGCGCCGTCTCCATCCGGCCGCTGGTGGCGATGGCCCAGGGGATGTTCAGCTCCGTCAGCGTGTCCAGCAGATCGCGGGCGCCGGGCAGCGGGACGACGCCGGCGGCCAGCCGCTTGTAGGCCTGCGTATGGCGATGGCGCAGCCGGTCGAGCAGGTCCTGGTCGATGGCGAGGCCGGTCTCGCGCAGCAGCATGTTGGTGAACAGCCCGCCGCTCATGCCGATCTTGCGGTGGATGCGCCAGACCGACAGGGCAATCCCCTCCTCGTCCAACGCCTCCTTCCAGGCCAGCACATGCTGGTACACCGTGTCGGTCAGCGTGCCGTCCAGGTCGAACAGGAAGGCGTTGGTCACGTGGGGATAGCCGGTCATGTCCATTGTCCGCGGGTTGTGGAAGCGGGTCGAATTCGACAGGACCAGACGTGGGACCGGCCGGCGCGTTTTGCCAAGGATTTGCGGAGGACGGCGATGGATTTTCCTCGACGATAATCCACGCGAACTTTCACGGTGGCTTCACCACGCAGACGCGAAGACTGGCGCTTCCGCTGGCGCGTTGACTTCGCTACAGTCCGCGCCCAAGCTTGCCGCCTGTATGTTCGGCGCAATGCCTGTAGGGAGAGAAGCGCGTGTCGGAAAGGCCGGGGCATGGCGACGCTTGGTCGACAGACGAGGATCTGGTCACATTGCTGGATCAGGTCAGCCGGCTTGTCTATGGCATCAGCTTCACCGAAGGACTTTTCCCGGCGCAATGGGTGGCGTTGCGCTATTTCCATGACGCGCCGGAGCCGGCGCGCACCCTGACCGCGCTGGCCCGGTTCCAGCGGATCCATCTGGCACCGGTGTCGCGCACGGTGTCCACCCTGGTGGACAAGGGGTTTCTGGCCCGCCGTCCGCATCCGGGATTCAAGCGCGGCTGGCTGTTCGACCTGACGGACGAGGGGCGGGCCCTGCTGCACCGCGACCCCCTGCGCCAGTCGCTGACCCCGCCGCTTGCCGCCATGGCGGAGGACGAACGGGCGATGCTGGGCCGCCTGATGAAGCGGATCATCACCCACATGCAGGCGGGCACCGCGACCGCGGAGGACGGCGCGCCGGTCGCCTGACCGCCCCGCCCCACTCCGCTGTCCCACTGCCTCCATCCGGTCAGAACGTCAGCCGTTCGATGTTCTGCAGCACCAGCTGGTGATGGTTCTGGTCCTCCAGCGTGACGGTCGTCTCCTGGGTGAAGGTCAGGCCGTGGCCCGACGGGTCGATGGTGTAGGCGTGCCCGTCCAGCTGCTGGAGCCAGTTGGTGCCGGCATTGGCGACGAAGGCGCCGACCTCCACCACGTCGGTCCAGCCCACCCCGCCGTCGATGGTCAGGTTGCCGTCGCGCGGGGCGAAGATGAACAGGTCGTCGCCGGCCCCGCCGGACATGCTGGTGGTGCCGCTTCCGGCATGCAGGATGTCGGCGCCGCTGCTGCCGGTCATCGTCGCATCGGCCGAGACCAGCACCTGCACCGCCAGCGGATCGCTGGACAGCCCCTGGTCGTCGCTGACCGTCACCTCCAGCGTCCGGGCACCGCCGCCATTCGGGCTGAGCGCCAGATGCTGAAGGATGTCGGTGTAGGTCGCGGTGGAGGCGCTGCCCGACAATGACAGCTGGTGGGTGCTGTCGTCCCAGCTGACCTCGATCCCGGTGCCCGACACCGTCCTGCGGCCGGTCGACGGGTCGGTGTCGATGGTCAGGCTGTCGAGGTTCAGCGCGTCGCCGGTCTGCGATCCGGCGGCGATGCGGATCGACATGCCGGACATGACGCTGCTGTCCACATCGGTGATCGTCGCGTCGGCGACAACTGCCGGATGATCGGTCGCGTCCGCGGCGATGGCGGTGGCGGGGTGGGCGGCGGCGAGGGTCGGCTTGTCGTTCACCGGATCGACCGTGATGCTGAGGGTCTGCGTCACCGCCGCGGTGTCGGTGCCATCGTGGGCGGTCACGGTGACCGACAGGTCGACCGTGCCATGGGCGTTGGCCGGCGGGGTATAGGTCAGGCCGGCAAGATCCGAGGCGGCGAGGGTCCAGCTGCCGTCGCCGTTGTGGGTGCCGTGGTTCAGGCTGGCGCCGTCCGGTATTCCGGTGATCCGCACCGACAGCGTCTCCGACCCGTCACCGTCGGTCGAGGCGGCGGTGATCGTCAGCGTGATCGCCGTGTCCTCGTTGCCGTGCACGGCGGGGGTGGCCAGGGTCGGCGTGTCGGCGACCGGGGTCACCGTCACCGCCAGCGCACGGTTGGTTGTCGCCGGCGTGGCGGTGCCGTCCGTCGAGGTGACGGTAACCGACAGGGTGAAGCTGCTGCCGCTGTCGTGGGCCGGCGTGATCGCCAGCCCGGCAAGCTGGGCCGGCGTCAGCATGATCGAGCCGTTGACGATGGTCAGCGTGTCGCCCGCCGTGTTCGACAGGGTGGCGCCGGCAGGGATGTCGGCGATGGTGACGCTCAGCGTTTCCGACGCGTCGGTCAGGGCCGAGGTGATCGACAGGGCGACCGTGCCGTCCTCCGCCACCGATGCCGGATCAACCTGCAGGGTCGGCGCGTCGGACAGGGCGCGGACGGTGACCGGCAGCTGCGCCACGACGGAGGCCGGGGTGGCGGTGCCGTCGGTGGAGGTCGCGGTGACGGTCAGGGTGAAGTCGCCGTCGTCGTTCAGCGGCGGCGTGATCTTAAGGCCGGCAAGCTGGGCCTGGGTCAGCGTCCAGGTCCCGTCGGTGTTGTGCGTACCGGCGCTGAGCGTCGCACCGGCCGGAACGCCGGAGATGGTGATGCTCAGCAGTTCCGAACTGTCGGTCAGGGCCGAGGTGATGGTCAGCGGGATCGCCGCATCCTCGTCGCCGGCCGCCGCGGTCACGGTCAGGGTCGGGGCATCGGACACCGGGTTGACCGTCACCGGCAGGGTCGACGTTACGGAGACCGGAGCGGCGCTGCCGTCCTTGGCGGTGGCGGTGATGGTCAGATTGAAATTCTGGCTGTCGTTCGACGGCGGCGTGATCGCCAGACCGGCGAGTTGGCCGGGGGCGAGGGTGATGGAGCCGCCGGAAACGGTCAGCACGTCGCCCGCCGTGTTGGACAGATGAGCGCCGTCGGGGATGCCGGCGATGGTGACCGTCAGCGTCTCCGACCCGTCGAGATCAGTCAGGGCCGGGGTGATCGTCAGCGCGATGGCGGTGTCCTCGTCACCGGTCGCAGCGGTGACGGACAGGGTCGGCGTGTCGGTCACCGGAGTCACCGTGACGGGCAGCGACGCGCTGGTGCTGACCGGCGTGGCGGTGCCGTCGGTGGCGGTCGCCGTGACGGTCAGGGTGAAGTCGTCACCCTTGTTGGAGGGTGGCGTGATCGCCAGACCGGTCCATTGCCCGGCCGTCAGCGTGATGGACCCGCCCGTGACGGTCAGCACGTCGCCCGCCGCGTTGGACAGGTGGGCACCGTCCGGAATGCCGGCGATGGTGACGGTCAGCGTCTCCGACCCGTCGAGATCGGTCAGCGCCGGGTTGATCGCCAGGGCGATGGATGAGTCCTCGTTGCCGGCGGCGGCGGCGACGGACAGCGTCGGGGTGTCCGATACCGCGTGGAGGGTGATCGGAACGGTGACGACCCTGGTCGCCGTGCTGCCGTTGGATTCGATGCTGACGGCGGTGACGGTCAGGCTGATCGGCGCATCGCTGTTGGCCGGCGGCGTCAGGATCAGGCCGTTGAGCTGGGCCGGCGTCAGGGTCCAGCTGCCGTCGGCGTTGTGGGTGCCGGCCGACAGCAGCGCACCGGTCGGCACACCGGTGATCGTCAGCAGCCCCAGCCGCTCCGACCCGTCGGTGTCGGCCAGCGCCACGGCGAGGTTCAGCGGTAGCCCCGTGTCCTCGGTCCCGGTCAGCGGCGCCCAGGTCAGGATGGGCTGGTCGGCGACCGGATCGACGCTGACGCGGAACAGCTGACTGGTGGTCGCGGTGGCGCCGCCGACGGTCTCCGTCGTCGTCGCCGTCAGCGTCAGGTTGAAGTCGGTGCCGGCATCGGCCGGCGGCTGAAGCTTGAGGCCCGACAGCTGGGCGGCGGTCAGGCTGACCGAACCGGCGGTGGGCGTCAGAATGTTGCCGTTGGCATCCACCAGCACCGCGCCGGCGGGCAGGCCGGACAGCACGACGGCCATCGTCTCCGACCCGTCGGTGTCGACCAGCGCCGCCGTCAGGTTCAGCGCGATCAGCGAATCCTCGTTGCCGGACGCATTGGTGACGATGACGGTGGGGGCGTCGGTGACCGCCGTTACATCGACATGAATGTTGGCGGTCGTGCTCGCCGTGTCCTTGTTGGAGCTTTCCAGGCTGGTCGCGGTCAGCGTCAGGTCCATGCCGCCGGAATAGTTGCGCGGCGGCGTGACGGTCAGGCCCGACAGTTCCGACGGCTTCAGGGTCCAGGACCCGTCGCCGTTGTTGGAGCCGTGGTTCAGAACCGCGCCCGCCGGCAGGCCCGACAGGATGACCGCCATCGTCTCCGACCCGTCGGTGTCGACGAGGCTGGCCGACAGGTTCAGGGCGATGGGCGTGTCCTCCGCGCCGGTCGCGTCATGGACGATGACGGCGGGCGCGTCGGCGGCGGCCGTGTAGGTGACGGACAGCGTCTTGGTCGACCAGGCGGGCGTCGCGGTGCCGTCCTGGGCGGCCGCCTCCACCGTCAGGGTCACCGTGCCGGCATAGTTGGCCGGCGGCGTCAGCGTCAGCGCCGCGCGATCCGACGCGGACAGGCCGGTGAGATCATAGACTCCGTTGCCGAGCGAGGTGCCAGCCGACAGGGTGAAGCCGGCCGGAACCGTCACCTTCAGCGCGGTGATCACCTCCCCCGTGCCGACCAGATCGGTGACGGCGGCGGAGATGGACAGGCTGGCGGCGTGATCCTCCCGCGCCGTGACGGAGCTGGCGCTGATGGCGGGGGCGTCGCTGACCGGCGCCACCTCGACCGCCAGGGTCTTGGTCGTGGTCGCCCGGTCGGCGTTGCTGATCTCCCGCGCAACCGCGGTCACCGTCAGCTGGAAGGTCCCGCTGGCGTCGTGCGGCGGGGTGAATTTCAGCCCGGAAAGCTGGTCGGGAGTCAGCACCCATTTCCCGGTGGTGGAGTCCAGATAACCGGCCGACAGCGAGGCGCCGGTCGGCACCCCTTCGATGACAATGCTGGCCAGGACCTCCGACCCGTCGGTGTCGGCCAGCGCCGCGGTGATGTCGAGCGCAATGGCCGTGTCCTCGTTGCCGGAAGCCGCCTGAACGGTCAGCAGCGGGCTGTCGGCGACATCGGTGGAGCCGCCGCCGGTGGAGCCTCCCCCCGTCGATCCGCCGCCGGTCGAGCCGCCACCGGTGCCGCCGCCGGTGTCACCACCACCCGTGGACCCGCCGCCCGTCGCGGCCGTGGTGGTCCAGCTCAGCACGAAGCTGTCGGACACGCTGGTGTTGCGGTCGCCCTCGCTTTCAATGCTGTAGGGATTGACCGTCAGGGTGACGCTGGCCGTGTCGACGGTGCCCGACACGCTGTGGGTGATGCCGGTGGCATTGGCGTCCTTGACGGTCAGCTTCAGGCCGCCCTCGCCCAGCGCCCGGGCATACTCCTCGGCGGTCAGCGTCCAGGTGCCGTTGCCGTTGTCGAGGCCGCGCGACAGCACCGTGCCCTTCGGCACGCCGGAAATGGTGACCGCCAGCTTTTCGGAACCGTCGGTGTCCTGCAGGAAGGCGTTCAGGTCGAGAACCAAACCGTCCGGCACGCCGGTCGTCGACAGGTTATCGACATGGTAGGCCACCGCCGAACCGTCGGCGGCATGCGACACCGGCGCGTCGGCGACGGCGGTGACGGTGACCTTCGGGGTGTAGGTCCTGGTCAGGCTGTCGGTACCGTCCACCGCCGTCACCTTGACGGTGATGGTGAAGTCGTCGGCGTTGTGGGCCGGTACGTTCAGCCGCAGATTTCCGAGCTTGGCCGGATCGACGGTCCAGCTGCCGTCATGGTTGTCGATCAGCGCGCCGGCATCCGTGCTGGTCAGGGTGACCCAGGCCGGGAGGCCGGAGATGACGATGGAGGAGATATGCTCCGACCCGTCGCTGTCGCCGGTCAGGGCGGAGATGGTCAGCGGGATGCCGCCGACGGCGTCCTCCTGCGCATGGGCGCCGATGGAGACGACCGGCTCGTCCGTCTTGGGGTCGACGGTGACGGTCAGGTCGCGGGTGTCCTTCAGCGTCCCGCCGGAGGTCACGCCGTTCACGGTGATGATCGGCGCGCCGTTGCTGTCGGTGGTGATGACGTCCACCTTCAGGGTGATCGTGCCGGCGAAGTCCTTCTTCGTCGTCAGGGTCAGTTCGTTGCGATACTCCACATCGACCGACCAGCGGCCGTTGCCGAGATAGACCAGCCCGCTCTCGTGCCCAGCCGCCAGCGACAGCCAGGAGTTGGACGGCAGGTTGCTGACGACCAGCGACAGGCGCTCCGACCCGTCATTGTCGACCATCACCAGATCGCCGAGCCGCAGGTTGATCGCGGTGTCCTCGTTGCCGCGGGCGGTGAGCGTGCCGTTCGGCGTCACCACGTCGGCCACGCCCTGCACGTCGACATGAACGGTCATCGCCGTCGCATCGGCGATGGAACCGTTGGAGCTTTCCGTCGCCCGCGCGGTGAAGGTCAGGTCGAAGCCGGTGTTGGAGTTGGCCGGCGGGGTGATGGTCAGGCCGGACAGGTCGGCCTGGGTCAGCACCCACTTGCCAAGGCCCGCGTCGTAATGGCCATGGTTCAGCGTCGCCCCGGCCGGCACGCCGCCGACCAGGATGCTGAGGGTTTCCGAACCGTCGCGGTCGGTCAGGGCCGCCACCACCGACAGCGGGATGGCGGTGTCCTCGCGCCCCACCGCGTCGGAGGCCGACAGCACCGGCGTATCGGCGACCGCGTTGACGGTCACCGCCAGCGACTGCTGCGCCGAGGTGGCGGTGCTCGTCCCCTCCACCGAGGTGGCGGTGATCTTCAGCGTCACCGTGCCGGAATAATTCAACGGCGGCGTGAAGCTCAGGCCGCTCAACTGGCCCGGCGTCAGGGTCCAGCTGCCGTCGGCATTGTGGGTGCCGGCGGACAGGGTCGCCCCCTCCGGCACGCCGGTGATGGTGATGTGGTCCAGCGTCTCCCCGGTCACGTCGGACAGGTGGGCGTCGATGGTCAGCGGGATGGCGCTGTCCTCGTTGCCGGTGGCCGCCGTGGGGATGACGATGGGGGCGTCGGCGACGCCGGTCACGGTCACCGACAGGGTGGCCGGCGCCGATACGGCGGTCGAGCCGTTCTCCCGCTCCACCGAGGTCGCGGTGACGCTGAGGGTGATGGTGCCGGAGAAGTCGTGCTGCGGCGTCAGGCGCAGGTTCGGCAGATCGGCCGCATCCACCTTCCAGGTCTTGCTGCCGTCGCCCTGGATGCTGAGAACGCTGCCGAAATTCAGGCTGGCCCCGTCCGGAACGCCGGAGATGGTGACGTAGCCGATGCTCTCCGACCCGTCGGTGTCGGTCAGGGCCGGGGTGATCGTCAGCGCGACGGAGGTGTCCTCGTCCGTCGCGGCGGCGGCGGCGGTCACGGTCGGCGCATCTGCCACCGCATCGACGGTGATGGTGCCGGTCGCCGTCTGCGTGCCATACACCGTGCCGGCGCTGGTGCTGTCCTTGGTGCCGACCTTCAGCGTGTAGGCGAGGTCGGCGTCGGAGTTGTGGGTGGTGACGACCGTCAGGCCCTGGACCGTCCAGGTCCCGGCCGTCCCGCCGGCCGCCAGCGCCGTGGTCGGGATGGTCCAGCTGTAGTTTCCGGAGGCATCGGGACCGCTGCGGGTCAACTCAACGCCGTTCACGTACAGCTTGGCGCCGGCCACGTCCTGCTGCGAGGCGGCCATGGTCAGGGTGACGCTCTCCACCTTTTCCGGGCTGGCGGCGTCGACGTCGCTCAGCGTGATGGTCGGGGCGAGCGCGATGCCGCCGGCCGCGTCCTCGTTGCCGCGCGCGGTCAGCGTGGTCAGCGCAATGGCGTCGGCCTGCGGCGTCACTTGGATCGTCTGGGTGGCGGTGGAGGTGCCGCCGTAGCCGTCCGTCACCGTGAAGGAGAAGGTCTCCGTACCGCTGAAATCGGCGTCCGGCGTGTAGGTGAAGGTACCGTCGGCGTTCACCACCAGCGTGCCGTGCGCCAGACGCACCGGCTGGCCGTTGTCGCCGGGGCCCTTGTAGGTCAGCGTGTCGTCGGTGCGGCCGTTGAGCGTGTCCTGGTCGGTGGCGCCCAGCCGGCCGTTGACCGCGACATCCTCGCGGGTGGAGGTGCTGTCCGCCGTCGCGGTCGGCGCGTAGTTCAACGCCGTGCGGACATCGACCGGCTGGCCGTCGACATAGAGTTCCAGCTTCTCGAAATCCGCCACCTTGATGCCGAGCGCGTTCAGGGTGGCGGCCTTGGAGACGTCGGCGTCGTTGGTCGCGGCATTGGGATCGGCGGCGGCGGCCTCGATCCGGTTGCGCAGGGTGCGGAGGTCGGCCAGGATCGATGCGTTCGACAGCTGCGAACCGGTCAGCATCACCCGGAAGGTGTCGATGCCGGCATCGCCATCCTGCAATTCCGGGCTGGACGAGGTGCCGCCATCGGTGCCGACGGTGAAGATCGACAGATCGTCGCCGGCGCCACCATGGATGGTGTCCCTGCCCGCCCCGCCGGTGATGGTGTCCTTGCCTCCGCCGCCGAGCAGGATGTTGGCGCCGCCGTCGCCGGTGATGGTGTCGTCGAAGGCCGAGCCGGTGACGTTCTCCAGATTGCGCAGGACATCGTTGCCCTCGCCGCTGCCGACCCCGGTCGCGAGGTTCGCGTTCACCGCGGTGGCCGAGTCCGCATAGGTGACGGTGTCGTTGCCGGCGCCGCCGTCGATGGTGTCGTTGCCAAGTCCGCCGGCCAACAGATCGTTGTCGGTGCCGCCATCGAGGCTGTCGTCGCCCGCCCCGCCGACCAGCGTGTCCTTGCCGGCGCCGCCATAGACGGTGTCGTTGCCGTCGCCGCCCTCCAGGCTGTCGTTGCCCTTGGGCGTGTTGGTGAACTGGATGGTCAGCGTCTGGGAGACGCTGTCGGCGGTGCTGCCGTTCTCCCGCTCCTCCGAGGTCGTGACCACGGTGAGGGTGATGGGGGTGGCGCTGTCCCGCTCCTTGGCGGTCAGGGTCAGGCCGGTCAGCTGGGCCTGGGTCAACGTCCAGGTCCCGTCGCCGTTGCGGGTGCCGGCGCTGAGCGTCGCATCGGCCGGAACGCCGGAGATCGTCACCTTGGAAATCGACTCCGAGCCGTCGACGTCCGTCACGGCGGGGGTGATGGTCAGGGCGGTGGTGAAGATGCCGGTGCCGTCGCCGTAGATCAGGTCGTCGCCGGCGCCGCCCCGGATGGTGTCGTTGCCGGCGCCGCCCGACAGCGTGTCGTTGCCGGCGGTGCCGGTCAGCGTGTCGTTCTGGCCGGTCGCAAGGTCGTAGGTGATGGGCGTCACGGCGAGCGTCGGCGTGTCGGCCACCGCCACCACGGTGACGGCCAGCGTCGTCTGGACGGAAACCGGGGATAGCTCGCGGTCGGTGGCCGTGGCGGTAACGGTCAGGGTGAAGTCGACGTCGCTATCGTGCGGTGGCGTGATGGTCAGGCCGGACAGCTGGGCCTGGGTCAGCGTCCAGGTGCCATCGGCGTTGTGCGTGCCCGCGCTGAGCGTCGCGTCGGCCGGGACACCGGCGATGGTGATGCTCAGCGATTCCGAACCGTCCAGATCGGTCAGGGCCGACCGGATGTCCAGCGCGATGGCGGTGTCTTCGTTGCCGCTCGCGGCGGTGACGCTCAGCGTCGGCGTGTCGGTCACCGGGTCGACGGTGACGTGCAGGGTCTTGCTCTTCGTCGCTTCGGCGGCGACGCCATCCTTGGCGACGGCGGTAACCGTCAGGTCGAAATCGACGTCGCTGTTCGACGGCGGGGTGATGGTCAGGCCGGCAAGCTGATCCTTGGTCAGCGTGATCGAGCCGCCGGTGACCGTCAGCGTGCCGTTCAGCGTGTTGGCGAGCGTGGCGCCGGCGGGGATGCCGGTGATCCGGA